>CAZEUI010000013.1:349-589 GCA_964515625.1 uncultured Candidatus Saccharibacteria bacterium | reverse complement strand
TGGTGTTTGAGCATTTTAGGGTCGATTTCGTACGGAGTTTCACTAATGTCTAGATACTCGATGATTTCACGGAAGTGTTTTCTGCTCGGATCACTTAAGTATTCTAGAGGGCTAGGACAACGGTGTGAGAGATCGTGATCTTGTTCAATTAGTTTGTTCAGTGTTCTTAAAGGATGTTCCTTCATCAGTTCGCGCGCTACGGAGGGCATGTCATCCATCCTTTTTTTAAGGAAATTGGTT
>CAZEUI010000013.1:0-326 GCA_964515625.1 uncultured Candidatus Saccharibacteria bacterium | reverse complement strand
GTCAGGGAATCTGTATCACCAAGTGAGTTGATGCGAACTGTTTGGTTTGGGTACCCTAAATCACTTACAAAAGCTTTTGTGGTGTGGATTAAGATTGATTCAGCAATACTACGTTTAACGTTAAAAATATGAAAAGTAACGGCAGTTTCTCCTGTTCTTGGGACTTTCTCTAGAGAGTAGAGGAGAATTGGTTTTTCTATAGAGTAAAGCCTTTCTGTACAGTAAGTTGATACAGCAGAGCAGAGTAAACCTTGGTGTGAATCTGTGCGTTTATTAATCCCTGTCACTGTATGAGGCATGTCTACAATACACTGTTTACACTCTGG
>CAZEUI010000012.1:0-16951 GCA_964515625.1 uncultured Candidatus Saccharibacteria bacterium | reverse complement strand
TCAAAATTAAAAAGTCACTCCAGTTCAGAAACAGTACGTTTAGTTCTTCCTGATGTAACTCTTGAGCTAGAGGTTGATGCTCAAAAACTAGGCTACGTAAACCAGTTGATTGAATTTAAGGTAACACCTTCAGGTATAGGTAAACATCTTATGGATTCTCTTAAATATGAATGGAACTTTGGCGATGGTTTGGTTTCTTTAGGTAAAGAAAATCAGCATATATTTAAATATCCAGGAACTTATGTGGTGACAGTTTATGGTGGATATAAAAGGCAGGAACAGGTGTCTCGTCATGAAATCACGATTCTGCCAGTTGCCATATCTCTCACTATGAATAGAGATGGCGATGTTCAGGTTAATAATGATTCACCGTATGAAATCAACATATCTGGGTATCGAGTGCGGGTGGATAAGGTTTTTGTTTTTCCGGAAAGGTCCATTTTATTATCAAATCAAACAGTTACTATTTCGAAACAAAAATTAGGAAAAACAGAAGACAGACTGGTTGGTCTGTATGATAAAGAGTCATTACTGTTAGCTTCGGTAATTCCTGATCAAGTTTCTTCTTACAAAACATCTTCAGAAGAGTTGATTTATGAAGATGTTTCAGAAGAAGATTTTTTACCGAGTACACATAAGCCAGTTGAAGTTTTTTCGAATGAGTTTAAATTCGCTTCAGAAAGTGAAAGTGCAGAGACACTTCTTGTGAATAACGAGGAGGAAGTTTCTGTCGAGGATTCCCAAAGTAAAGCGAGTGTGATTTCATCTGAGTCAGAGCGTAATGAAAGATGGACGTACCTTGCTCTCATTATGATTATCTCTCTGGGTATTTTTGGTGTTTATGCATCAGGAAAAAGAAGCGAAGATTCATAATTTCTGGTATTATTCAAAATATTAAAACTCTATGAACAATCAATTAAAACAACAGTTGGCAGTAGTGACAGGAGGAGCAGGTTTCATAGGTTCTCATCTGTGTGAAAGATTGGTAAAAGAAGGATATAAAGTTGTCTCACTAGATAACTATTTCACAGGTACTCCAGAAAATCACGTAGAAGGTGTAACGTACAGAACAGGGCACACAAAAGACATCATAGAACACATAACAGAAACTCCCGACATGTTATTTCATCTTGGGGAGTACTCACGCGTAGCACCTAGTCTTAATGAGCCTGCTTTGGTGTGGGATTTAAATTTTGCAGGAACACTAGCTGTTCTTGAGTTTTGGCGAGTGAAGAAGTGTAAGTTAATCTATGCTGGTTCTTCCACTAAATTTGTAAAAGACAGACGTGCTGATGGTGTAGAAGGTCGAGACAGAGCGCCTTATAATTTTTCTAAGGCAGTTAATTCCGAATTGGTTCATAATTATGGTTGTTGGTATGATTTAAATTATTCAATAGCATATTTTTATAATGTCTACGGACCGCGTGAGCGTTCGGGGCAGAACAATGGTGCTTACGGTACAGTCGTTGAAACATTTCGTCAGTGTTCACTGTCAGGTAAAAAAACTTGTACCATAAACGGAACAGGTAATCAGACTCGTGCTTTTACTCATGTGTTAGACACTGTAGAAGCTTTATTGATAATCGCTAATAAAGGAGTTTGTGATGAATATGCCATCAGTGCTGCTGAAACATATTCACTTAATGACCTTGCTGATTTATTTGGTCTAGAAAAACAATATATGCCAGCTACAAAATCAACCCGTTCCTCCGTTTCGGAAGATACTGTAAAACTACAGGCGTTAAGTTGGGAACAGAAATACTTACTTACAGAATATATTACAACTTCTGTGAAAAGTGTTGACTAAAATAAGAATGATGTTACTTTGAGAAAGGAATATTTATCATTCTTGATAATATAATTGTAATTAAAATAAAAAAGGAGGCAGTTATGCCTGCAAAATTAATAAAAACGATTAGGTTGATGGTCGTGGTCAAAAATGGTTTCCTGACAAAGGTGGTGTTGATGGTGGCAAGTTTGGCAGGATGGAGTATAGGGTTATATTTAGTTCATGTGGTGCACTGAAGTTTGACCGTCCTGTTATTCATGAAGAGTCACATGTCATTATTTATTTATGGGGAATTGACGATAAAAATAAGATGGTTATAAGGAGAGTCGTGATACAACAGCACCGTTAGACGGTAGATCATCAATTGTGTTTTTGGGACCACCTCGGAGGTTTTGTTTAGAAAATGAAGATCCTATTATTGCTGCTAAAAGGATAATATCTCGCGAGGCTGGTGCAGAAGTTTGTATAGCAACGCTTTTGATGGGCGAATTTATAACTAATGAAACTACTACATCGTCATGGTCTCCTGTTGTATACACACAAGTGGATCTTGAAAAGCTTCTTCGTTCTGATTATTTTGATGATGCTTCTACTAACAGTTTTGTACTGCAGTCTGTAGCAAGTATGTTGTTTTGGAGTCATAGTTCTATCTAGAGAGCAGGATTATAAATAATAGAGGCTGGTTTTAATAGCAGCCTTTTTCTGTTACTATTATTGGTGCATGAAAAAAAGAATTGCAGTTTTTTCGCTTGCTTATTATCCTAGTTTTGTATCGGGTGCAGAGGCGGCAATTAAAGAAATTACGAACAGAATTAATCGCGATGATATTGAATTTCATATCATAACGCTACTCTTTGATAAAAAAGCACTAAAACAACAAGAGTTTGATAATATAGTAATCCATCGGGTTGGATTTGGTGGTGCGTACTTGTCAAAAATATTATTTATTCCTCTGGCGGCTCTTAAAGCGCGAACATTACACAAAACTATTACTCTGGATGGAATGTGGTCAATGATGACCTATATGCTGATTCCGCTTACCTTTGCACGTTGGATCGGGGTTAGTGTGCCCTACGTCCTCACACTACAAGATGGGGATCCTTACGACAAAGTATTTAAACGGTGGTTTATTAAACCCGTTCTACCAATCATTGATAATGGTTTTAGAAACGCGACTGTTATTCAGTCTATATCTGAATACTTGAGCACTTGGTCAAAACAGCGTGGTTACACTGGTGAGACGGTGTTAGTAAGAAACGGTGCTAACCCAAAGAATTTTACTCAGTATTACAATAATGAAGAATTAGAAGTTGTGAAAAATGAATTAGGTAAAAAAGAAGGGGATATTTATTTGTTTATTGCAGCAAGGTTGGTGTATCAAAAAGCACAAGACAGTGTTATTAGATCGCTTAAATTGCTTCCAAATAACGTGCATTTTTTAATAGCTGGTGGTGGTCCAGATGAACAGATGCTTAAGGATTTGACTGTTGAACTAAAGTTAGAGCATCGAGTAAAATTTCTTGGTGCTTTAGATCGAGACGATGTGCCTAAATATCGCAACACTGTTGTTAGTGATATTTTCGTGCACCCTAGTCGATCGGAAGGTTTAGGTAGTTCTGTACTATCGGCAATGGCGGGGCGGCTACCTGTTATTGTGACACAGGTGGGCGGATTTGCTGATTTTGTATTTGACAGTAATCGTAATCCTGATAAAAAACCAACTGCGTGGGCGGTTGACCCAGATTCTCCAGAACAAATTGCAGAAGCTGTGGAAGATATTTTGGCTAATCCAGAGAAAGTAAAAAAGGTGACACAAAATGCTCGAGCATTAATGGAGACAGAATATAATTGGGATGCTGTAGCTAAAGCAATGAGGGAAAAAGTATTTAGTAAAATTATTGATTAAACTGTGAAACTGTACGAAAAAGCACTAAGTGTTTCAGTCAAAGCTCATAAAGATCAAGTTCGCAAGCATGATGGGTCACCTTACGTTACTCATCCAATAATGGTAGCGAATATTTTAATGCAACATAATTTTAACGAAATTATTATCGCTGCCGCGCTTGTTCATGATGTTCTGGAAGATGCTGAGATCAATGAAAATCAATTAAGGCAAGAGCTTGGAGATGAAGTTGTTAATATTGTAACGTTAGTTTCCGAAGATAAAGATTTGGTCTGGGAAGAGAGGAAAGAAAAATACGTTCTCGATGTTTCGTCCAGTAATGAAGCAGTATGGGCAGTGTCAGTAGCAGATAAGATACATAACGCCAGAAGTTTGATTGAGCACTATAGAGTAGTGGGTCCGGATGTCTGGAAAGTTTTTAACAGAGGTAAGGAAAAGAAAGTCTGGTTTGAAAGATTATTACTAAATTCCCTGCAGGAAAAATGGATACACCCGTTGATGACTGAATATGCGGAGTTAGTAGGTGGATTAGATAATCTTGAATCCTAGTTTTTAATGAAGTCCAATTTGTCTATCTTTTTCTTCTTGACTACGAAGGGTGTTTCTTAAGACTTTATACTTTTCTACAGTTTCTTTTGAGACTCTTTTATTTTTTAGTTCAGAAGACAAAACTTCTCCCCAAAAAATAATACGGTGCTTGTTAAGTTTGTGTAAATCACCGTTACTTTGAGCAGTGTTTTTAACATAATAGGTAATTATCTCACCGAGGCGAAATAACCTCATTAGCTGAAGAGATTCACGTTCTTCGGGTGCCCTATTTTCTTCAACATATGTTATCAGTAAGTTTTCCAATGCTGGGTTGTATAGAGTCATAAAATTTAATAACCTTGCCCAACTTTCGTGTTTGTTTCCAAATTGAAGAGAAGAGAGGTCTAATAAGTATAGTGTTTTGTCGCGGATTCTGAAATTATGGGGCACAAAATCAGTATGGGTCAAAAAACCACAATATTGATCGACTCGTTCTGATTGTTTCTGCAGTAGTTCTTTGGTGGTCTTTAAGTCATTCAATATTGTAGAAGGGGTGTTATTTTTCTCAAGAAATTGAATAAAACCAGTATGAATCTTTAAGTAATTTGTGCTGGTTCTGTAATTAAAAATATTTCGAATGTCTTTAATATGTTTTGCTGTAGTGGCATGAGCTCTTTCTTGAGATTTTAGTGCAACTAGACAAAAAGAAAACTGATCCGCTAATGAGCGTTCTAGAAAAGTAGAAGTTTGCTCTATAAACTCGGTGATAGTTATAATAAAACCTTCTTTTTCAAGATGTAATAATTCCTTTGGTGAGTGGAAAATATCGTACGCAAAATTTATTTTGTGGAGAAGTGCGCGTCTCATTCTCTCTTCGGCTAGTTCTTTTTTCCCAGCCTTGTCTCGAGTAGCCTTTATAACTACTTTATTTTTTTGTTCGTCATGACCGTAGAGTATCATCTTCTTGCCACCAGTAGTAGTGATGGCTTGCATTAAAAAACGTTCGCCTTTGGTATGAGGTTGTTTTTCATGAAGGGTGTATTTATGTTCATTCAAAATTCTTGTCAGAATCGGTAATTCTGTATTGAGATAAATTTTCCAGTCTTGCTGAGTTTTATTTTTTAGCATAAGAAAGTATTTTAATAGTATGCTCCTTCCACCACTTTTTTTGAGCTATTTCTAAATTTGAATCAATTTCTATAAACGGTAGTTTTTCAATTGGTAAATAGAGTTTGCTGTCTTCAGGAAGTTTGATAATGCCTGTCATTCGTTTTAAACACAGTTTATGCAAAAGACCGTACAGTCCAGAAAAGCTGGCTTTTAAAGCTAGGGGGTCACTTATGCAGAGTACTATTGGCTTGTTGGTAAAAAAGGAGCAGATTAAAATAGGTAGCTCAGTTGATGGTCCATTATTAACAAAAATAATGTCAGAGTTTTTACTGGCTTTTATTATTTCTTTTATTGCTAGGATAAATAAAATTATTTTTGAGTTACGTTTGTCTATTTTTGTATAAGAAATATTTGGCACATCTTCAGGTAGATGTCCATATAGAATTAACGTGACTTGTTGGTGTGGTAGCTTTTTAATTAAATTTTTTACGTATGGGGCAGGAGATCCTATGTCAGGAGGGAAAAGAGATGCGATTATTGTAATGCGCATATTGTTACTAATCCTAGTTTGTAAAAGTGTTTAATGCAAGTGTTTTAAAATCAAAACTTTTTAAGCAATAGGATGATGATTTTATAGCGTCGTCTTGCTGGTTCCAAAATATAAAACTGATGGTATGATAAGAGTCATGAAAATAACGATCGCTACTGGTCTGTACCCTCCTGAAATTGGAGGTCCTGCTACTTATGTAAAAATGCTTGAGACAAAATTGCCTGCTGCAGGTGTAGAAATAACCACAGTTCCTTTTGGGTGGGTCCGTCACTATCCTAAAGTGATGCGTCATTTTATTTTTGCTTGGAAGTTGTGGCAAAATACAAAACATGCCGATATTATCTACGCTCTCGACCCTATAAGTGTCGGTGTACCGTCTTTATTTGTATCAAAATTACGACGTAAGCCTTTTATTATTCGTCTGGGCGGTGACTATGCTTGGGAACAGGGACGAATACGATTTGGTCTCACAGAGACTCTTGATGAGTACTTAGAAAAGAAAGATAAAAGCCCTTTGAATGTTCGTCTTTTTTCCAAGGTTCAAACTTATGTTGTTGGTAAAGCTTTGCGTGTTATTGTTCCGAGTGAATATCTTAAATCTGTCGTTATGAAATGGGGGATTGATGAAGATAAAATACAGGTAATATACAGTGCTCTGTATCCTTTGTATGTGTCTGACACTCGGGCTAAGTTGCGTGCGGAATTAAATTACTCTCAGCCAACTATAATGTCTGCTGGTCGCCTAGTTCCTTGGAAAGGGTTTGAAGTTTTGATTCGAGTTGTAGGAAAGTTGAGAGAACGTTATCCTGATATAAGTTTAGTCTTGGCAGGTGATGGTGAAGATAAGGTGAAGTTGGAAGATTTAGTCGCTACCTTAGGGTTGTCAGAGATTGTTCACTTTACAGGTAATTTATCAAAAGATGCTCTCGGGGCCACCATTAAAGCTGCTGATGTGTTCGTTCTTAATACTGCTTATGAAGGGCTGTCTCATCAGTTGATTGAAGTGATGGACGTCGGCACACCAATTGTTTCAACTCATGTGGGTGGAAATACAGAACTTATTTTAAATGAAGTTAATGGTTTCTTGGTCGAGTTTAATAATACTGATGAACTAGAAGAAGCTATATCTCGAGTACTTAACCATCCAGAATCTCGAGAGAGAATAGTGCAGTCAGCACGATTGCGTTCAAAAGAATTTTCTAAAGAAAAGGCTGTAGATAAAATCGTAAAAATGCTAGAAGAGATTCATGACATCACAAAAACTACTTAATTTAATAACTATCGGCTACGCCAAGCAGTCTCTCTGGGATGGTACTCGAGAGCGTATGCGAATGAAGCGTTACTCTTCCGTGATGAACGAACTTCATGTTATTGTTTTTACTCACAAAAATGAAGGCTGTAAGGAAAAACAGAAAGATGGAAATTTATTTCTTTACGCTACTAACTCTCAGACTAAGGTAGGTATGTTATGGAAGGCGTTCTTGATTGGTCGTAAAATTATAGCTACTAACAAAAAAAGTGATTTTGTAGTGTCTAGTCAGGATCCATTTGAAACTAGCTTGGTGGGCAGCGTGGTTACCTTCGGTAACCACGCTGCCCACCATATCCAGATGCATGGAGATCTGTTCAATCCGTTAAGTTATCAGGTCTCGATCTTTCAAAAGCTAAGAGCCTTCTTCGGATGGTTTATGGTGAGGAACGCAAAGTATATTAGAGTGGTGTCTGAGCGTTTAAAATATTCTTTGGTTACACTGGGTGTTCAGGAGTCTAAGATATCAGTCCTTCCGGTTCAGTCTAGTTTAGAAAGTTTTGTGGACGTGGGTAAGAATCGCAGGTATCAGACTAATAGAGAGTTAGCGTTTTTGTATGTCGGAAGATTTTCTTCAGAGAAAAACATATTACTCCTTATTCGCTCTTTTGCCTCTATTTCAAAAGGGTACGAAGGTGTCACTTTAACTTTGCTCGGAGATGGTCCACAGAGGGATTTGATTCAAGGTGAGATTGTAAAATTAAACATGCGTCATTGTATTTTTATTCAACCTTGGACACATAAGGTGTCTGAAGTAATGGCTGCATATGATGTGCTGTGTTTATCTTCAAATCATGAAGGTTGGGCAATGGTCCTGGTGGAGGCTATGGCTACAGGTATGCCTGTCATAACTACTGATGTAGGATGTGCTAGAGAAGCAGTTTTAAATAATAAGAACGGGCTAATCGTTTCTGTTGGTAGTGAAGAGGAATATAAAGAAGCTTTAAAATTTTATTTAAATAAACCTAAGTCTGTTGCAAAGTATGGTCGCAAAGCTCATCTTCTGGTTTGTGAGAAAATTATAACTGAGAATGATTATTTAAAAAAATTGGTCAATTCTTATAATGCATTCAAAGTTTAAAACCTGTTATAATTATCCTAATGTCTAGACGAGATCTTTTACATCGTGACGCATCATCGCGAGCTGCTTCTGAGTTGGAGTATGTTATTCATAGTGCAAAAGAGAATAATAAGCCGATGGTACCGATGGTGACATCTAAAAAAGCAATGGCTGAAAGTCGCGTCTTTAACAATGTTTCTGATCGGGATGTGACAAGGGTGCTTTTTATCTCTCAAAACACCGAATTACTTAATCCAACCAAACAGACTCTAGATGGCTATATAGACATTTCAGATTTATTTGACGAAGTTCATATTTTGATACTAAGACAAGGTATAAAACCAAGAAATCCAGTAATAAGACTTTCTTACAATACCTGGATTTACACCGCTTCATCAAAGTTTTGGTGGATGACTCCGAAGGCAGGATTAGATTTGGCTGAAGAGCAGTTGGAGTTCGCCTCAGGATTTAGACCAGATTTGATTGTAGCTAGAGATCCTTTTGAATCAGCAATTGCAGCCATCAAGCTGCAGGAAAAGCACAATTGTCCAATCCAACTTCATATTATGGAGGATTATACTACAAGAAAATTTCTTCAAAAAAATAAGTATAATTTTTGGCGATTAGCTTTGTTGAGATATGCAATTCCGAAGTTTAAAAGTGTGAGAACGTTTACAAGTTCATTGCTGACAACTATTCAAAAAAAATACACTATTGCAGATGCAGATGTTCTTCCGAGTTTTCAAAATTATGAATCATTAATTGACAGTCCAAAATCTATCGACCTCAAAGGTAAGTATAAAGCTTTTGTTTTCTTTATCTTATTTACTGGTAAATTAGATTACGGTAGTACTCTGTATAGAGCGATAGACGCTGCTCGGTTCGTACTTAAAAATCCTCGAGTAGGTCTTATTGTTATCGGAGATGGGAAATTGCAAAGTGAATTTGCTAGAAGAGCAAAAATATTAGGTATAGAAGATCAAGTTATTTTCGAAAAAGGAACTACTGATATTGTTCCTTATTTAAAATCAGCCAATATTTTAATTATCAGTGACACTGACCTCGATAGTGAAGAGGTTGTTCTGAAAGGGGCTGCTGCAGGTATTCCGATGATAATGTCTCGTACTGACAAGCGAGAAGATCTGTTTGAGCATGGAGAGTCCGCTTTTCTCTGTGAAGAGACTGACATACAAGCATTTGCCGATAGAATAAATGACCTATTGAATAAATTTGATATAAGAAAAAAGTTTATTAAAAATACTCAAGATATGATTAAAGAAAGATTTCATGCTGATCCGTCTGAGTATCAAGAGTCGTACCGTACAAGCATCGAACAGGCTTTTTTTATGGAGTCTGATAAGACGGAAAAAGATTCTAAAAATTAAAACTATCGATAGTAGACTAGATGCTTCAGGTTTAACTATGGTATAGTTTTATAATTATAGTTATTTATTATGAACAAAAATATCCTCACATCACTCATAAAACCTAGGACTACTATTGATAAAGCTGGTATTTATGTGGCTAAAGAAATTGCTGAAAAGACGGTGTGGGATAAGCTGGCTGTAGAAAACCCTACACATGCTGTTATTTCTGCTAAAGATGAAGTGGATGCAAATAGAAAATCAATTGAACAGATTGCTAATATTAAAAAATTTATCAAATCGAGTGATATCATGTTGGACTGCGGAGCTGGCTACGGAAGGGTGGCTAAGTATTTACTATCTGACATGCAGATTAAAGGATATGTTGGTGTTGATAGTTCTTTTGAGATGTTATCTCTTTTTCAGAAGCGTTACAAAGCTAGTGAGTCAGAGCAAAAAACACCACTCCTTCTTCTCAATGCTGACATTCACACTCTGCCCTTAGAAGATGATTCTGTTGATGTTGCTATAGTTTGTGCCGTTTTTCTGCACAATCATAAAAGTATTGTTGAAAAAGCTATGTCAGAAATTAAGCGAGTAGTTAAGACTGGTGGAACAGTATTGATTTATTCTTCTTTCCCTAGGTTGGTAACTATGATGGGTCTACAGGGGCGTGCGTATCAATCTTTGCTCAATTTGCTAGGCAGACCTTTCAAGAATGGACCTGTTCGATATTACCGAAGTAAAGAAATAAAAAAACTATTTTCGGAATTTGAAAATATAGAACTAATACCACATGGTTACAGCGTGATACCGAAAACAATCATCGGATTACCTCGTCCCATAGAAATAGTATGGCGAGTAGGTATAGCAAATCCTCTAAATAACGCACTAGAAACCATCACTCCAAAAAGCATAAAAAAATACTTTGCAGTACATTATGACGTTGTAGCAAAGCTGTAGAAATTTTTCGACTGACAGAGTTGTTCAGTTAGTCGACCATGTCCTTAAGAAGATTGTCGACCGATACATCAGTATCAGCCATCGAAGGTTTGATGTTGTGTTTCGTCAGTTCCTCTTGGTACTCATGACTGCAATACTGACCATCTCGGTCACTGTGATGAAATACAAGAAGGGCCTTAGGTATTTCTCCGTTTGGTCCCTTTTTTCTCATGATATATGGTCAATACTCGTTCTTGTCGTTGTGTATAAAAACTTATCCACCTCCCAACACCCGTCCTTGCGAGGAATGAAGCAATCTAGAGCCTGCTCACAATTCGTTCAATAAACCACTACCTAAAATCTCACTTTGATTACCTGCTTATTATTGCTATGTAAATTTGGTAGCAAGTAATATTAATTACCAGCGTGCTACTATGACGGGGTATAGATTTGTCGTACAAAAATGGCATCATTAAAGGTAACTGGGATGCAGAGTTTGTGTTACAAACAATGACTGAATACGATAATTTTGAGAATGCTGTAATAGTGACTGGAGATGGTGATTTTTACTGCCTAGTTATATTTTTGTTAGAAAAAGAAAAATTAGAGACAGTATTAGTTCCTAATTCTAAAAAATACTCAGTATTACTAAAGCGATTTAGAAAAAAGAAAATCAGTTTTATGGATAATTTCCAGCCTAAATTGGAGTATAAAAAAAGACCCCATAGGGACGGAGCCCTACAGAGGACTTTTCGTGGTGACAGTTCCAGTATATAAAAAATTGAAATAATAAAAGTTTTGGAGAGGTGAATTGGACTTGTGGTGTCGATGTATCAAAACCTACTTACTACGAAGCCTGTTGTATTAAAGAAGACTCTCTCAACACCCGTCTTTGAAGAGTGAAGCAATCCAGAGTCTACTCACAACAGGTACAATAAATCACCCTACACATCTCATTTTACAAACCTCAAATGAAACTACTAATAATCACTCAGTCACTAGATATTAAATATCCGATATTATGAAAAAAATCTCAGTAGTAATAGGAACCAGACCGGAAGCTATTAAGCTAGCTCCTTTAGTATTGGCTTTGAATAACCATAAGGATGTTTCAGTTTCAGTTTGTGTTACTGGTCAACATACAGATATGGTTAAATCAGTCCTCGATATATTTAGAATAAATCCAGATAAAGATTTTTCTATCATGGGTTTAACAAATAATTTAAATGATCTATCATCTATTTTATTATCTAGATTTCAGAAATATCTAACTGAATTTAAACCGAATGTTGTTGTTGTGCAGGGTGATACAGCTTCGGTGTTAATGGGGGCGCTAGCTGCATTTAATCTTCATATACCAGTAGCCCATGTTGAGGCGGGCCTCAGGACTAATGATATAACCTCACCTTGGCCAGAAGAAGGATATCGTCGCATGGTTACTCAGATTGCTTCCTATCATTTTACTCCCACAAAAGAGAATGCTAAGAATGTTAAAGAATCCAATATAGCCAGTGGTATAATTAGCGTTACCGGCAACACAGTTATTGATGCGTTGTACATAGCCAGTAATATTATTGATGAAGGAAATGTTGAATTAAGTATTCCTGAAGATATCCGTAATGGAAACAGGAAGATAGTGTTAGTTACGGGACATAGGCGTGAAAATTTTGGTAAAGGATTAGATAATTTATGTTCAGCAATTAGTGGGCTGGCTAAAGAGTATAAAGATGTTGATTTTGTATTTCCGGTACACCTAAATCCGGTTGTTCAGCAGCAAGTAAATGAAAATTTACAAACCAGTAAACACGATAATATAAAACTTATTGCACCGTTACCATATTTAGAATTTGTCTGGTTGATGAAACGTAGTAATTTCATTATCACAGATTCTGGAGGAATTCAAGAAGAGGCTCCAAGTTTAGGAAAGCCTGTGCTCGTTACTCGTGATACAACAGAAAGACCAGAGGGGATAGAGTTCGGTACTGTATTATTAGTAGGTACTAGTAAGGTTTCTTTAATGACGGAGGCAAAGAGGTTGTTGGATGATCAGGAGTATTACCGTACAATGTCTCAAGCAGAAAATCCCTACGGTGACGGAAAAGCTGCTGAACGAATTATAGAAATTTTGCTTAAATAACTGAAATTATGAAAATTGGATTTATTGGACAAGGATTTATCGGAAAAAGCTATGCTGACGATTTTGAGAATCGTGATTATGAAGTAATTCGTTATTCTCTAGAAAAATTATATATAGATAATAAAGACCGTATCAAGGAGTGTGAGATAGTCTTTGTGGCTGTGCCTACTCCGACTACAGATAAAGGTTTTGACAGTTCAATTCTAGAGTCCGCTATTGAGATTACTGCTGATGATTCGATTGTTGTGATTAAGTCGACTGCTTCACCAGGATTGACGTCCAAGATTCAGAATTTGTATCCCAACAAAATAGTTTTATTTTCACCAGAATTTTTACGAGAAGTTACAGCAGCGGAGGACGCTGCAAATCCAGTGCGTAATATAATTGGAATACTTGAAGATACCCCTAGATATCGTGATGCTGCCGAAAAAGTAATGAAAATTCTGCCGCGGGCACCATATGAAAAAATCACCGACGCCACCTCAGCAGAATTCTTAAAATACGTCAGTAATACACTACCGTATGTAAAGATTGTATTTTTGAATTTGATGTATGACTTAGTTAAAGCAAAAGGAGGCGACTGGGAGCAGCTTAAAGAGCTTCTTATGAATGATCCTTATATAGCCCCAGTACATCTTGATCCAGTTCATAAGACAGGCCGAGGAGCAGGGGGTCATTGTCTAATCAAAGACTTTGCTGCTATACGTGAGTTTTATGAAGAATGTTGTGATGATGACACTGGAGTAGCCTTTTTGCAGGCTGCAGAGGCAAAAAATATAGATTTACTCAAGAGTAGCAACAAAGATACAGATTTACTCACTGACGTATATGGAAAAATATAAAAAATTATTATTCATAACTCAAAAAATAGATGAGCAAGATGATGATCTAGCTTTTGTGACTCAGTGGGTAGATGAGTTTATTTTGATAGGTTACGAAGTCGAGGTACTCTGCTTACAACAGGGAAGTTTTGATGACAGGTTCCCCGTCTTTTCATTAGGTAAAGAAAAAGGCTACAAAAAATTAAAACGTATTTTTAGATTTTATAAATATATTTTCTCAAATAAACATGACAGAGTCTTTGTACACATGAACCCAGAATACTTCACTTTAGGCGGTTGGTATTGGTACCTTAAGGGTGTCCCGATGTATCTTTGGTATACCCACTATACTACTCATATTCATTTAAAATTGGCTGGATTCTTTTGTCAAAGAATGTTTGCGGCCACTAAACAGAGTCTTCCTCAATACGAAGGTGATCAAAAAAAAGTAGTAACAGGACACGGGGTAGATGTAGATTATTGGTGCTCTGAAAATAAGTGTTTAGATTCAAGAAAAATGGTGATGGTACACCGGTTGTCTCGTTCCAAACGAGTAGAGTTAGGGATTCAGGCATTAAAGTTTTTGCCGAAAGAATACACTCTGACTATTTATGGCCGGCCAGTTGATTCTCAATACTACAAAGAACTGCAAGCAGTTGTAAAAGAAAACGGTTTAGCTGAACGAGTAACATTCAAAGGTCCAGTTCCGATGCCCGAGCTTCGTACTCTCTATCTACAGTATAGTATTATGATTAACATGGCCTCAGAAACGATAGATAAAACCATGCTAGAAGCAATGTGTAACGGTACTTATCCCGTGACCACCAGCAACAACTCTAAAGCAATTGGTTTGTCAAAGTCACCAGTAAATGACTCACCAAAAGTTATAGCAGAGTTTATAAAAAGTGGAGTTATAGAAAGTTTGAATGGAATTGAGTTGTTGAGCATTGTAAAAGAAAGGCATAGTTTGGATAGTCTTATTAATACTCTGAGTGGTTATATAAAATAAAATATGTTCACAATCAAAGTTAAAAAAGATGATGTTACATTTGATACGGATTTACAGGTAGATTATTTTAATGAAAAAATAATTTTATCAGAAGGTGTAGACTCTTGTCTTTTAAAGAAAATAGCAAAATGTGACGCTGATGCCTTAGAAAATCTTTTTAACAATTCTGATTTAGATAATTTCATTGTATTGGTTATCTACAAAAACCTCAAGATATTAAGAGTATTCAATGACCATTTTGGTAGTAATGAAATTTATTATAAAAAAACTGAGAAGGGCTATTCTGTGGCAAGTAAAATCGAATCTCTTTCTCCAAATGTAAAAAAACTTGACCACAATGGATTGTACGAATTGATTATTTTTCAGGGTGTGTTACCTCCGGACACGGTATACAGTGATATAAAAATAATCCCTTCGTCTACTGTGGGCACCTTTAAAAATGATTATGTCCAACTAAAAGATTATTGGGATATAGAATCCTTACTATCTAAAAAAGAATATTCGTACAAAAAATTAGTTTCTGACGGTAGAAATGCTGTACGTAAGACACTTGAAAATTTGTCTGATCCTCATACTATAACGTCACTGTCTGGAGGGATTGATTCGGGCGGGCTTTTAGGTATATATAAAGATATCCATAGATATAATAGTCCAGAAACTCTATCGGTCCGTATGGGAAGGGTAGTGGAGATTTAGTGAGTGCTAGAAAATCAGTTGAGTATAGCAATGCAAAAGCGCAAGAGATTTATCCGGAGTTTAATGATTTGAATAAAATGTGGAATTGGTCTAAGGGTCTTTCTCAACCAGTGTGTCCCAGCGTTATGTTTGTACATAGTCTACTGCATGAGGCCACAGCCAGCTCTCTGTCACAAAAAATAATCTATGGTCTAGGTGCTGAAATGATGTTGGGTAACCTTCGTATTTCAAAAACTGCTCGTACACTTTGGTATGAGAAGTATCTTCCTATATCGTTTCTAAAAAAAGTTTATAACATAGTAGGGCTGAGGTTTTTTAAATCAAAAACAAAAGGTGCATTTTTAATGGCAGCTGGAGATTGGGTGGAACGCTTTATGATAGTTCGTGGTCCATATTATCCATGGATGAAGAAGTATTTTAAAGATAACTCTCAAGATTTTTGGACTGCTACAAAGAAAAAGATGTCTACGCATTTTAGTACAGACCTAGATCTGTACGATGCTATTGTTAAGTTGTTTATCAAGAGTTGGGTGAATTATCTGCAGTATAGAGACATGAAGATTCTTGGCAGTCAGTTCAATATTAAACCCATAATTCCTTTCGATTCACTCAGAGTAGCCCGTGTTTTATTTAGTGTCCCACTTAAACATCGTGAGCGTAACAGCTGGAACAAGCAGTTGATCAGAGATATAATGAAACCATATGTGGCGAATCATCTGTATTCTAACCCTGTAAAATCTTTAATCATACCGTATAAAGATTTTTTCTCTGGTAAAGAGAACGAAATAATACAGTATCTCAGCACTTCGTATGCTACCAAGGATTTGTTTGACTACGAGTCATTCGAGACTGATATAGGAGATCTTCCTGAAGCGGGATTCGTACTTATGCATATTCTTGGTGTGGCAGTTTGGTACGATTCAAATTTTGATTCTAATCGCAGAGAAAAATTTGATATAATTTTTAAAAAATAACCTAGATGACCGGTTGGTCATCTAGGTTATAGAGTTTTATCATTCTGAAAAACGACTAACATTTTTGAGTAGAGTATCTCCCATAATCATCACTACGTCACCAGTAATATGGTGTTTTTTGATAGCATCAATAGTTGCATTATAAACACCTCCTCCTTGAGGGCCTACTAATACAGGTAGTGTCTGACAGGTCTCCATAGCCTGTCTGTAAGTCACTGGGATGTCTCCATTGTAGTGTTTTGCCTGTCTAAGCTCTTGTATAAACGGGCTCACAAAATCTGGTCCTTCCACATAAGTCCCGGCAATCTTTTTCTCGTCATTTGGGTATCCAATGGATCCAAAAATGCGTGTGTTTAGATTGTGTCTTGCTACATAGCGAGTGATTCCACATAAGGTTGCCCCAGACCCTTTAGAAGCCACTACGGCTGAAACATTAGAAAAATCAGTAAATATCTCCCGCGCTGTTCCTGCGTCGTGAACTTCCGGTGCTAAAGGGTTGTTTAGCTGATCGGTAAAAATCCATTTCTGCGGATTTTGTTCAATCAATTCTAAGCAACGCTCCCTACTTTCTCTGGTAACACTTCCATAAGTTATGATATGAGCCTTTTGGGTCCTTAGAAACGCTAGGTTATCCTCGCTAATCTTACTATTTACTACGACGGCGACAGGTATATTAGCTAGTCGTCCGTAATAAGAAAGAGCACAAGCAAATGATCCACTTGAGGCATCTAGTAATGTTTTTCCAGAATAGTCAGTTTG
>CAZEUI010000011.1:245-17934 GCA_964515625.1 uncultured Candidatus Saccharibacteria bacterium | reverse complement strand
TGTGGCCCGACCCCCTAAATTGAGACACCAGCCTAAGAAACTTCTGTTAACATAGAACCATATGAAAACAAGAAGAAAATTCAGTCCAGAACAAAAAGCGAAAATAGTTTTATCGGTCATTGACGGCAGTAAAACCACACTGGAAGTCAGTCGTGAACACGAACTTAGTCCCAGTTTAATCCATAAATGGAAAGAGCACTTCCTCACTGAAGCTGCAACGGTATTCTCTGGAAAGAAAGAAGATAATGAAGACAGACGAAAGATGCAGAAATATGAACACGTGATAGCCAAACTCACTACCCAAAACGATTTTTTTGAATGAGATAACGAGCCTGGCGACTATATCGAATTTATGCAGAGCTGGACAAAGTCTTGACCACCTTGAAATAACTGTGAGTCAAAGGAAGGCGTTAGTTACGCAGTATCTAAAAAATAAAGAGGTAGCCGTTAGCTGGTTAATTCAAGCAGTTGAGTTATCTCGTAATGCTTGGTATTACCAAGCATCAGAAGCTACCAGTAGTACCGATACTCCAATTGTGAAGCAGATAAAAGAAGTATTGATTGAATCACCGTACTACGGATACCGTCGAGTCACGGCTGAGCTGAGGCGACAAAACCAGACCTATAACCACAAACGTATCTTGCGTATTATGGGCGAAAGCCTGCTTATACAACCTAGAAAACGAAGGACTGCCCCCAGAACCACTAATAGTAATCATAACTACACTGTCTATACTAATGAGATTAAGTATCTAGATGTACTGATACCATCCACAGTTTGGGTGGCAGATATTACCTATATTCCAGTTGGAGATACATGGTGTTACGCTGCTATTGTATTGGATCAATGTACTCGAAAAGTAGTTGGTTGGTCTTTAGCTACTCATATGAGAACTTCGTTGTGTACCGAAGCTCTGACCATGGCACTGAACAATAACCAGGCACCCTTGTTTCACCACAGTGACCGTGGTGGTCAGTACTGCAGTCATGAGTACCAGAGACAATTATCAAAACACCACATCAAACCTTCCATGGCTGATGTGGGTATATCGGTCGATAATCCTTTTGCTGAGAGCTTTAATCGCTCTTTGAAGGTTGAGGAAGTGTATCTCAATGTGTATGAAAATGTGGCTGAAGCCAAGGCTTCTATTGCTGAGTATATTGAGTGCTATAATACCAAACGACTTCACTCTTCGTTGGGGTATATACCACCGGTAGAGTTTGAAGCAAATTATCAGATGGGAGTTTCTTAATGTTGATAATTTGTTGTCTCAATTTTGGGGTTCAGACCTTAAACCTAACTTTAGTTCTTTCCACTTATCAAATAATCTTTTCCACTCTGCTTTGTCACTGTCATCGAAAGTCATTAGTTCAAGACTACATTCACCTCCAAAAACAACACTTTGTATAGTTTCTATTTCCATAGACCGAGGATAGCACTTTTATATATCTATTCCAAGCAATAAAATAAATATTTTATTCATGTTCAGTAAGTTGGTCAGCGATAATAGACTCTGCTTGTTTCAATCTAAGATTTATTAGTACCAACGATACTTCTCCAACATCTTGATATAAATTTTCTGCAATGTCTTGTAGCTGTAGATTTGGATTGTATTTATATTTCTTTTGAAATTTAGTAATTCTCGCGACTCGTGTTCTGTAAGGTATGCTGGATTTTTTACTTTTCATAAAAACTTTCCAATCTTTAGAGTTTTTCTCTTTATTGCAATCACGGCAACAAGGAACGACATTCCCCCAGGCGTGCAAACCTAATGCAGTCTTGTTTATTGGAATCAGGTGGTCATTGGTAATATTTATACCGTCCAACTCATCTCCGCAAAAACAACAACAGTTATTAAACAATTCTAAAACATCTGACCATTCAGAGCTACGTGTGAGGCGTCAAGCTTTTGAAACTGAATCTTTTAAAATTTCTGGCTTTATCATAATAATGACCAGCTTCTTGGAAAAATATTCTAATTGCCGAATTTGATATATCTGATTTTGATTTTGTACCCATAATTAGTATCAAGATTATAACAATAACTAGCACGAAACATAGTGTCTCGTGCTAGCTCTAAGATGCGGAGAGTAAGGGATTCGAACCCTTGAGGAGTTTATCACCCCTACTTCGTTAGCAGTGAAGCGCTTTCGACCACTCAGCCAACTCTCCATTTTTTCTTCCCTATGCTCGATAGAATACCATAAAAAAGGTGGTGTCAAAAGTTTTTTTAGAATGGTAAAAGGCTGGGTGCGTAGCACCCAGCCTTTTACCATTCTAACTCCCCTGTCTGATCAGACTAACCTAGTCCAACATCCAATATCATCATCACAACAAACCCAAACATGACACCTACTGTAGCCAGATCTGAACAACCGCCTCTTTGTGATTCAGGAATCAATTCTTCAACAACAAACATCATTGCTCCAACAGCAAAGCTTAAAGCATACGGAAGAATTGGAGTAACAACAATTACCAGCAAAGCACCCAGTGCTGTAGCAATTGGTTCTACTATTCCAGAAAACTATCCATACATAAAATATTTTGTTCTAGTAAAACCTTCTCTTCGTAGAGAGATAGAAATCACTATCCCTTTAGTAAATTACTTCCATTTTACTAATTCGACAACTTGATTTACGAACTTACAGAGGTAGATATTAATTCAAAACAAAATAAAATGGGGCGTCCATAGAGACATATAAAAGATTGCATTCAAATAACCATACTGACAAATCATAAACAAGTAAGTAATGCCGGCTTAAATTTTATAAGATCCTTGTCATAGTTGTTTATTTATTGTAAAGTATGAAATAGCAACTCACATGAGTTGCTATTGTTCTTTTAAACCAACAAGGAGAATCATATGAGTAAGAGAAGAAAAGACGAACATCCACTAGCTTTAATTTTAGCTGGTGGCAGAGGTAACCGTCTATTCAACCTAACAGACAACCGTTCCAAACCAGCTGTTCCTTTCGGGAAACACAGCATCTTAAACTTTGCTCTGTCGAATATAATTAATAGTAATATTATAAACCATGCCTATGTACTCACTCAGTACAAACAGCAAGGCATTCTCGATATTTTATCTCAGATGAATTTCGAGTCTCCAGCTTGGGATAAATTTATCAGACCATTACCTGCTCAGCAACAAATGGGTAATGATTGGTACCTAGGCAGCGCCAATGCAGTTCATCAAAATCATCAATATATTGAAAATGATCCTGCTGCTTATGTTTTGATTTTAGCAGCTGATCATATTTATAAATTTGATTTTGAACAACTTCTGGAAGAGCATATAAGCAACAAAGCAGATGTTACAGTCTCTGGAATGTTCTTAGCAACAGAACTGGCAGCTAACAACTTTGGAGTTATGGATGTTGACGAGTCCGGAAATATTCATGGCTTTAAAGAAAAACCAGCACACCCAAAACAGTACCCAGGCAAAGAAGATCAATGTGTGACTTCACAAGGGATCTATTTATTTAATAAACAGGTCCTGTTAGAAATGTTACGAAATGATCATTTCGATGAAAATTCTGAACATGACTTTGGAAAGGATATTATCCCGAGAATGGTAAAAGAGAAATTAAGTGTGCGGTTTTACGACCACGGAACAAACATTATTCCTGGTGAAGAAACTACTGGCTACTGGCGCGATGTTGGCACTATCGATGCCTTCTACCAAGCACTGATGGATCAGGTTCAGATAAAACCTGATTTAGACCTGTACAATACTCTTTGGCCCATCACAACTGTTGACGGTAACAAGCCTATGGCGAAGATAAATTCTTTTGGTGGCACTCACGAAATCAATTGCCTTTTAGCTGGTGGCGCTGTAATAACAAACTATGAGCTGATTGTACGATCAGTAATTGGTCGCGAGGTTCGTATCGAGGAAGGTGCAAAGGTTACTGGCACTATTCTTTTTGACAAAAGTTTTGTTGGTAAAAATTCCACTCTAATCAATTGTATTGTCGAGGAAGATATATATATTACAGACGACACAACCATCGGTGAAGATGTGATTAATGATGAATCACGAAATATTCATATTACAGAAAATGGAATAAGAGTCATTCACAAAGGATCCGTTTTTAACCCTTAATTAAAATAAAACCTTGTGCCAGAAAACTTAGTTTTTTGGTACTTTTTATATTTTAAAATACGATTAATATAAACAATTAACAGAGCATTGCCTTACTGAACGACCTGCAGTATACTCTGAAAGTTAGCTCTTTACCTATTGTTCTTTTCACAAACAGGATCTAAAATGAAAAAAATTATTTTAAGGATTTTACGTGTCTTTTTAGGCACAGCAACACTTAGTTTTGGCATTTACTTTGTCGGAGTTAGCAATGAAGCTCTTCCCATTCTAGCAGGTGTGATGCTTATTATTTCAGGATTAACTATCATCATAGAGAAAACATGGTTACTTAAATTTATACCCGAACACACTCTAGACATAGTGTCTCAGTATTTATTTATTAAAATACTAATAAGCTTCTCAGTTCTTATGACAATTTTTTCAGGTTTTCTATTAGGCGACGGAACAGCGGTAATCTTTATGTTTGCTTGTGCTTGGGCGGCTAATAATCACTACCCAGCAAACATTAGTCCTATTTATTTTTTCAAAAAAATAAAAAATTGGTTCTCGCCTCTTAAATGGTTTAGATTTTCTAAAAAAGTTACTTCTACTACGTCATGATTTCTTGTCGTGACTAAAGCGTATTTAGTATAAATGCGCTTTTTTTATACCTAGGTAGTTTCAACAATTTAAATAACCTCAACTGTATAGTAACCGGTGCTCCTTCTGGAATTGGAAGATAACTCTCTCTTATTCTGACAACAAATGGCTGTGTTGCTGAGGCTAGAGACATAGAAAAGCTCAATGAATTAGTTTTGGAGTCAAAAAGTTTGAAAGGTAGTGTCTTGCCGGTCAAATTTGATTTGATGGATATAGATAACTATAAAAAATTACATGAACAGATCGACTGTAGGATTAAAAAAGTTGACTTGTTGGTCAATAATGCAGCTTTAGGACACTACTATTTTTGTAGCGGCCTCTACAGGTATTGCATCTTCAATATCACCTAACTCACTTGAAATCTCTAACCCATAGTAAGGTTTCAATGTTCCAGTGAGACAACCAATTCAGTGAATTGCGCTTTTGCTAGTTTCATTTTTGTATTTATTTAATAGACACCTGACTCCAGACACACTGAACACTAACAAACTAAGCACGAGTGAGAAAGAACCGATTGGAATAAATAAGCTGTCATGTATAACACCATCAATATCCATATACCCATAAAAAGTATTTTGTATAATGATTGAAATAACACCAACCCCCAACAATAGTAATCCTGTTTTATTCATACACATTGTAACCATAATTAACTTATAAAAGTTGCACTACAATTTAGTGACGATATATACCGCAACATCTCCCCTCTCCTCAAACACAGTTCGCACCCTCTCTACAACACCAATACTCTATTGTTGACATACACTGTAAAGTGTGCTATTTTAATAGTAAGTATCAACCAACAAGGATCTCCTTCCTGTCGCCGATAAGGGCTTCGAGGCCGCCATCAACAGAGTTACTTAAATGTAACGGCTCTCAACAAGCCGTGATAAACGGGGTCAGCCACCATTTCTATGATAAACGGGGTCAGCCACCATTTCTAGGCCTACCCACCCCTTTCAACACCTGTTCTATATTGTACTTTTTAACCACTTTATCAACCCACCCATCAGCCCCATAAGAAACACTCTTCTCTTCAGAACGCTCAAGCGCTTTCTCTTCATCTGTAGTCAAAGCCTCGTTTAGCAACAGAAGATAATTTTCAGGAAAATCAACTACTCAGATATAAAAACCCCGGGATATTTTCCGGGGTTGCAGAATGTCTATTATGACAATCTTGGTTTCGTCTGCTTCAAAAAAACAAACCTTTCGTTTACATATCGCTTCAGCCAACAAAAGAAAGATGTGATAATGAATCACTCCAAATTTATAACATATACAAATTGTTAATGCAAATATACGCAAAATTTTAGATGAAAGTGTTTCACAAATTTTATTATATCTTGTTACAATACACTCATGAAATTAACAGACAACCTGACACTCCATTTCCGTATAGACACCCCTCACCAAAAAGCTCTCCAGCGACTAAATATTAAAACCATATCAGACCTTCTTTATCACCTCCCTGTTCGCTACGAAAATATCTCAGAAGTGCAGTCAGTTGGCAGTGCTGAGCAAGGGCAAGAAACTGTAGTATATGGACAACTGTCTGGACTTAAAACTCGCAAAGCTTGGAAGAGCAAAGTTCCTATTGCCGAAGGTTACGTAGAAGACGGTTCTGCCAAAATGAAAATCATGTGGTTCAACCAACCATACATTGCCAAAATGTATGCAGACGGTATGTATGTAAAGTTGGCTGGAAAAGTCGCAGGGAGCGGAGAAAAACTCTACCTTTCAAACCCCGAAGTGCAAACATTAGATTCATTACCTATCGACAGGCACGACTCAATCTTCAAAGGAACAGAGCAGATGGACGACACTCTCTACCCTATCTACCGTGAATCAAAAGGAGTTACTAGCAAGTGGTTTTATCATACTTTACTAAAGTGTTTTGAGAAAAATATTCATGAGACCTTGCAGGATCCTATTCCATCAGAAATATTAAAAAAATATAACCTCCCCACCCTTAAGACAGCTTTACTTTTTATTCACACCCCAAAGAAAGCTCGAGACACTGAGTCAGCCAGAAAACGTTTTGCCTTTGAGGAAGTTTTTTATATTCAAATTCAAAAAGCAAAAGAGCGCGCTGCTGTTAGCGCTGCCGAAACCTACGTAATACAAACTAACGACGAACATATTAAAGAGTTTACAGACCGCTTTCCTTTTACCTTAACAAAATCTCAAGCTGATTCAATCGACGCTATTAAGAAAGATTTTACTGGCAACCATGCAATGAGTCGTTTGCTCGAAGGGGATGTGGGTAGTGGAAAAACGGCAGTAGCAGCCACTACTGCTTACGCCGTTGCAACCTCACGACCTCCAGAAGGACTGAATAAAAATGTTGAGTATGGAAATTTACAAGTTGCCTACATGGCACCAACAGAAATTCTTGCCAAGCAACACTTCAAAAGTTTTATTGAATACTTTCAACACCTTCCAATCTCTATAGGACTCATCACTGGTAGTGGGTGTATGAAATTCCCTTCAAAATCTGACTCCAGCAAACCAACTAAAATTTCCAAAGCTCAACTAACTAAATGGATTAAAAATGGTGAGATACCGATTGTTATCGGAACCCATTCACTTATCTATAAATCTGTTGAATTCAAACACCTTGCTTACGTCATTATCGATGAGCAACATCGCTTTGGTACAAACCAACGAAAAAAGTTAGCAAAGAAAGACGCTCTCCTTCCCCACTTACTTTCTATGACAGCAACACCAATACCTCGAACGCTTGCTCTCACAATCTACGGAGACCTAGACATCACTCTTCTTGATGAAATGCCCGCAGGAAGAAAACCTGTCATCACAAAACTTGTCGGACCAAGCAAAAGTAAAGAAATGTACGACCATGTACGTTCAGAGTTAGAGTCAGGAAGACAAGCCTATGTTATCTGCCCCCGAATCGATGAGCCGGATCCAGACAACGAAAATGCTCTCAACATGAAGAGCGTTATTGCTGAAGCTAAGAGATTGAAAAAAGATGTTTTTCAAGAATGGAGAATAGAATATTTGCACGGGAAAATGACTCCGGCAGAAAAAGACAAAGTGATGAAAGATTTTTCAGAACATAAGATAGATATTCTTGTAGCTACTAGTGTAGTAGAAGTTGGAGTAAGTGTCGAAAACGCCACCAACATCATTATCGAAGGGGCAGAACGATTTGGACTCGCCCAACTCCACCAACTTCGAGGAAGAGTTATTAGAGGTACATACCAACCCTACTGCTTCGCAGTTACAGAAAGTAAAAGTCAAAAAACTAGAGACAGATTGAAAGCATTAGTTACTGCCAAAAGTGGTTTTGAGCTAGCTGAGCATGATCTACAATTCCGAGGTGGTGGTCAACTTTACGGAGGAAAACAATCCGGACTTTCCGACCTAGGAATGGAAGCTATTCGAAATCTAAAATTAGTAGAAGCTGCTCGCAATGAAGCTCGGCATTTAGTAGAAACACACCCGGATATAAAAAAAGATTTTCCTTTAATTGCTGAACATGTAAAAAGGATTGGGGAGGTTTTGCATATGGAGTAGTTAGTCCTCTTCTTTATTTTCAGTCCTTTTTTGGTAAACAAAAATTCCAGCTATTGTAGACAGTGGAATAAACATAGCTGCAATCCCTGCCCCAGTTACTCCATTCAGTAATAAGTAAGTTCCTATTCCCATACCTAAAATTATAGTCAGAAAAGAAAAAATGGGGGCAAGAAGGGATTGAAAGCCTATAAACCAAACTGTCCTATCCTCAATCTTATGTCTATGACCCTGCTGATTTTCAGCCATTTTAATAATCCTGTCTGCAGACCCAGGAACAACACTTTCATACCTTTCTATTTCCTCAGCTAATGGCAATGGACCACGATATGAAAGTACGCGACCATTCTTCATTTTACTATCATCCTCAGGCATCACAACAACCCCCTTTTCTGATTGATTATTTTTAGACATGGATATGTTTAAAAGTTTCTTTAATATCGATACCTACAGCTTTCCAATCTGACTCCATAGCCTTAAAGTCAGCCTCTTCTTCAGTCTTGTCACAAATAAATCTTTCGTCTACACTAGTGAAGTCAAATATACTAGCAAAGCTGCTCAGAAAATTACTCTCCTTTCTTAACAACCTGAAAGTATGACTTATATTTTTATTTTGACTCATAAATTAAATATACGCTTATAGTCTATATTGTAAACTATACACACCAATAATCGCTGGTCTTTTACACACATGTTTAATATTCAAACACTACCACTCCTTCTTAAATTAGAACGACGTAGACACCTATTTCGCTCAAAAAAAGTTCAGCAAGACTATTTTTAGTATCCTTAAGACCTTCCGACATCTTCTACTCTTGTGTTGGAGAGAAGCCGTCTTTTGCTCTTACTTCAAATAAAGTTTTGTAGGTGATAGAAACATTTTAATAACAGTCCACATATCAAGACCCATCTCTTCGATAATTTCCCTTGAAATATTTTCAGTTTCTACATCAACACACATTTGAATTGTAGATTCTGCTGTTTTCATGCATCAATAACATATTTCTTGTAGTAACATTGATAATACAATTTGTTATTATCCTCTTAGGCGGACATTCTTGAAACATAAACAAGCAACTTTCAACAAAAATAGAATCAATTAATTGTATACAACTTATGAATACGGTATAGTATGAGTCACCAACCGAAGACAATCAGTTTTCGGGAAGCTGTCATCTGTAGACACCTATAGATGACAAACGTTTAAGAAAATATGTAAGGACATCTTCATATTCTTTTACACTTCCGCCTGTAGCTCAGTTGGTAGAGCGCGAAGCTTATACCTTCGTGGTCCCAGGTTCGAGTCCTGGCGGGCGGACAAATTACATAGATTTTAGTTCGAGAAGTTGATTAATTTCATACTTAATTCATGATATACTTAGTCATATATTAAGTATGAAAAAAAAATTCCTAACGTGCTGGATATACGTGGCGATAGCAATTATTGTTAGTATAGGCGCTCTACTAACAATAGTTAACGTCAGTAATAACAATAAGGCTGAACAAATTACTACGACTGTAGAGGAGGGATTAGTTCGACAACTAGTATCTGTTTCTGGCATCGCTAAAGCTAAACAAATTGCAGACCTTGCCTTTCCCACCACAGGTATTGTTAACAATGTTTTTGTGGAGCTTGGTGACGAAGTTGTCGTTGGTGATATTTTAATCACTTTAGATACAAGAGCTCTTTATGCTGACAAAAAAGAAGCTCTTGCCTCTTTAGCGCAAGCAATCGCTAATCATGATGAACTTCTTGCAGGACCAACAGACTATGCCCGCAAGGTCACTTCTAACGAAGTTATAAGTAAACAAGAAAATTTAAAAACTACCTACAATACTGAGACTCAGAAAACCCAAAATGCTTATCGAGTCTTACTCTCTTCTGGACTTACAGCCTATACCAACCAAGATGATGAAGAGGCTGCTCCTCCAGTAATTTCTGGAACATATTCTTGTAGCAAGGAAGGGAAATATGAATTAACACTCTTCTCTTCTGGGGCAGATTCAGGTTATTCCTACAAGCTTGAAGGTATTGAAACTGGCACCTACACAGCTTCTGTTGATCAAGCAGTTCCCTTTGGAAACTGTGGACTTCGGATTCAGTTTGACCCCTTCTCCAAATACAGTCGCAGTTTATGGGTAGTAGAAATCCCGAACACAAAATCCTCTTCGTACACCACCAATTTAAATACTTACACTCTAACTAAAACTCAAGCTGAAAGTAATATAAGAATCGCTGAACAAACATTAACCTTAGCAAAAGCAAATGCTGATAATCAAAATGCACCTGCAAGAGTCGAAGCTATAACTCGAGTAAAAGCTGAAATTACTCAAGCAGAGGCCCGATTAAATAGAATCAATAGCACTATCATTGATCGCACTCTCACAGCCCCCTTCAATGGAGTAGTAACGTTAATTGAGATTGAGCCAGGCGAAACAGTGACAACATTACCCGTCGTAACACTTTTAGCTAGCACTGCTTTTGATGTCACTGTCCGCATTCCCGAAATCGATATCGGAAAAGTTTTAATTAACCAAACTGTAGAAATGATATTTGATGCCAAAATCACTGAAACTATTATTGGCGACATTACTTTTATCTCTCCACAAGCAACGGAAATAGATGGTGTTTCATACTACGAAGCTGTCATACAATTTAAAAATAGTCCTGTCTGGATGAGGAGCGGATTAAATGCTGACGTTAAAATTATTACCTCTGAACAAAAAGATGTTATGCGAGTACCTAAAAGATTTATCAATGAATATGCAGACGGTTACATTGTTCTTAAAAAACAAGGGGAGACTTTTTCTAGCACAACAGTAACAGTCACCCTTGAAGGCAATGATGGCTTTATAGCAATTACCGGCCTTAATCTCGGAGATACTGTTATTGCTCCATAAACTTATGCGTATATTACGAATTGGATTACTACTAGGCTGGAGACAAATACAGCGCGCAAACAAATGGACAACTCTACTCATCATCTCGGTAATGATGTTAACTTTCCTTAACCTGATTGCTGTTTCTGGCATTCTTGTTGGACTGATTGCTGGCGCTGAACTAGCTGTACGTGCTGAATATTTGGGAGATATTGTTCTAACAGAATTAGATGATGAAGACAATATTTTAAAGACAGAGATGATCAAGCATGAGCTGATTACCTATCCAGAAATATCTGCATATTCTATACGCTTCAACGGAAACGGAATTCTAGAAGCAAATTACAAAGAAAGAAGTGACCTAAAAGGAGAGCGTGACTTAGTTGCTGTTTCTGTCACCGGAATTGACCCAGGTCAAGAAAATAATATGTCCGGTCTAAGTAGTAACATTATCAGTGGAGAATATTTGAACGACAAAGAAGAGGGGTTTATTCTTATAGGCTACTATTACCTTGCAGAATATGCTATTAAATTTGGAGATGTTTTTGACTCAGTTTCTAACGTTTCTGTTGGTGACACAGTAAGACTTACTGTCGGAGATACGACGAAAGAATTTATCGTTAAAGGCATTATCGAATCAAAAGTAGATCAGGTCTCTCTCAATACTTATATCCCCGAACGGGAATTTAGACGCTTATTCGGACGTTTAGACCGCAATGCCGATCAGATTGTGATACGTATACACCCCGAATATTCAGCTGAAAAAATAAAAGCGTCATTTATTGCAAACGGGATAGACAAGCTAGCAAAGATAAAGACTTACGATGAAGCAAAACCTAAATTTATCACCGACATTAAAGAAACATTTAATACACTAGGAACTTTCATAGGCTCTATCGGTCTAGTTGTCGCCTCTATTACCATCTTTATTATTATCTTTATCAACGCCCTTGCTCGACGGCAACAGATAGGTATTTTAAAAGGAATTGGGATCGAGAGACGAGTTATTGAAGTAGCATATGTTTTCCAGGCTTCTGTTTACGCTCTAGTAGGATCAGCCCTTGGAGCATTATTCACTTACGGATTTCTAATTGGTTATTTTGAAGATAATCCAATCGAGTTTCCTTTTAGTGACGGCATCTTAGTCGCACCAGTCGAAGAGACTTTTTATCGCTTCATAACTCTATTCATTATTACTTTAATAGCAGGCTTTCTACCAGCATGGCTTATAGCTAAACAAAATACCTTAAACTCCATTCTAGGACGAAATAAATAAGTTTAAACAAAATCTAAACTTACGAAAAGTATCATGAAAAATAAAATAAATCACATTATTGAAGCAAAAAACATACATCGTAAATTTGGTGATGGTTATTTAATTACACATGTCTTAAGAGGTATCAACATCACTGTTGAGCAAGGTGAATTTGTCGCTATTATGGGAAAATCTGGAGCAGGAAAATCTACTCTCATGTACCAACTTTCTATACTAGATGAACCAACAGAAGGTACCGTTGTTATAAATGGGACAGACGTTATTAAGCTTTCTGAAAAAGAACGAACTGCTTTTCGTCTCAATACCTTAGGTTATATTTTTCAAAACTATGCTTTAGTTCCAGACTTGAGTGCAAGCGAAAATGTCATGCTTCCCCTCTTGATGCGAGGACTAGACTGGGAGCAAGCACGCTCTGACTCTCACAAAGTGATTGATGACGTCGGAATGAATGGTAAATACAACAGCCTCCCCGCAGAATTATCAGGCGGAGAGCAACAGCGAATTTCCATTGCACGCGCCATAGTTGGAAAACCAAAAATACTCTTCGCAGACGAGCCTACAGCCAATCTAGACAGCATATCTGGAAGACAAGTAATAGACTTGATTACAGACCTCAATAGAAAACATGGTCAAACTGTAGTAATGGTCACCCACGAACGTGAATACGCCACAGGTTGCGACAGAATATTCAACATGGAGGATGGAATGATAATCAACGAAGAAAACTTAAGGACTACTAATAAGTAATTTTCTTCACTTTCAAATTAAAGTTTTGTAACAAAATGAATAAAACCGTAAGTTCATATGAACTTACGGTTTTATTCATAGGATTAAATTTTAATTCTATTTAGTTTCTTTAACAGGTGATTCTAGCCCTCGACTTACATCTCCTGCTTTTTCTTCTTCTCTATACATTTCTTTATATGCATCATTAATCTCTACTCCTTCTTGCCTCAATAAAGCTTCGTATTCATCACGTTCGATTGCTTCAACTTCCACCAAACGTTTTGAGATAACGTTTAGAGCAGTTCGATACTTGGTAAGAATTTCCCTTGCTTTATCTTTCCCTTCTTCAATAATCCTAGAAACTTCCTCATCAATAGATTTTGCAACTTGAGCAGAATAACCACGATTTTCAGACATTCCTCCACCGATCATTGTTCCTCCAGTCCCCTCTAATGCAACCGGCCCAAGCTTGTCACTCATTCCGTATTTAGTCACCATGTCTCGAGCAATATTAGCAACAACCTGTAAGTCATTACTAGGTCCTGTAGAAAGGTCGTCAAACACCATCTTTTCAGTTACGTAACCTCCCAGAGTCATTGCTATATCATCAAGAAATTCTTTCTTTGTATGCATTCTTCGATCGTAATCAGGCAACTTAAGAGTATAACCTGCAGCACGACCTCGTGAGATGATTGAGATCTTCTGTACGGGATCAGCATATGGCAGAACTGAAGCAACTAGAGCATGTCCAACTTCGTGATAAGCAGTTACTAATTTTTCATGCTTTGATAAAACGTGACTTTTACGTTCGGGTCCAAGCATTACTTTTTCAATTGACCGTATAACATCAAACTGACCAACCTTTTTCCTTTTCTCACGTGCAGCAATAATAGCTGCTTCATTCATGAGTGATGCTAAATCAGCTCCTGAAAAACCAGGTGTTCTTTGCGCAACAATCTCTAAATTAATATCTTCTTGTAACGGTTTTTTTCTTGAATGTACTTTAAGGATAGCTTCTCGATCTTTTCGATCAGGAAGATCAATCGTAACTCGCCTATCAAATCTTCCTGGACGAAGTAGTGCAGGATCCAACACGTCTGGTCGGTTGGTAGCAGCTATCACAATAACTTTTGCGTTTGGCTCAAAACCATCCATCTCCACAAGAATCTGATTAAGAGTTTGCTCTCGTTCATCATTTCCACCACCAACTCCTGACCCTCGTACGCGCCCAACAGCATCAATCTCATCTACAAAGATAATGGAGGGTGCTGCTTTTTTTGCTACAGCAAATAAATCTCTAACTCTTGAAGCCCCAACACCAACAAACATTTCAACAAACTCGGAACCTGAGATTGAAAAGAAAGGTACTCCTGCCTCTCCTGCCACAGCTCGAGCCAATAATGTTTTTCCTGTTCCTGGAGCCCCCATCATCATTACACCCTTTGGAATTTCCGCACCAATGTCGAGAAATTTCTTAGGATTCTTTAAGAAGTCTACAATTTCTTCAAGCTCTTGTTTTGCTTCTTTAGCTCCGGCAACATCTTTAAAGGTCACCTTCTGACTAGCATCATTAGGGTCGATCATTCGCGCTTTAGAATTACCAAAATTTAAAGCCTGCATCCCAGCACCTTTAACAGAACGAGTGAAGAACCAGATAATCACTCCTAAGAATATTAGGGGAAATAAGAATGGTGCAAATTGCCCAAACCAGTACATGAAGCCTTCCTCACGTCGAACATCAATAGACATGGCTGACAACTGCTCAACAGTTACCCCGAGGTTGGCTAGTGATTCAGAAATAGAAGCATCAACCTCTCTTTTTGCTTCACCGACAGTGCGAGTTTCATCAATGTAGACCACTTCTAACACTGCACCCCGTACAATAATATCCTTAATCTCTCCTAACTTCACTTGCTGAGCAACTTTAGAAATTGTTAACTCTTCAGGCACTACTTTATTTTCGGTAATATACGAAAATAAAGCTGTCACAAAAATAAGCAACAAGACTGTAGACAACATGTTGTTCCAGAAATTTCCTGGACCGATAGGCATCTTCTTTCCATTCTTTACAGAAGCAATCTTTTTTTCCTCACCATTAACAACTGGTGTTTCGACATCTTCTTTTTCAACTTCAGGACTGCTAACTTTAGCTTTTTTTTCTAAGTCTTTTGTATTATTTTTTTTCAGACGTTCAGGCTTATTCATATGCATGACATTATACAGAAATCAGCCCGAAACGCTATATCAACCTCATTTTAGAAAATAAGAAAAGGTTCCATGCAACCACTACAAACTTAATAGCTTGAAAAGTAGTAATACTTTATTCACTCTAATCTATAAACACTACTTCTTCAAAAACAATCCATGCCACCAGACTCTTGATGATTCTACAGTTGCTTTTATCTTATTAGCATCGCTTTCAAAAGCTCCGATAGAACCGTCACCCCAGACAATTGCAGTTTTAACATTACTCTTAATAACTTTTTCTAATGCAGAATCTCTCGCCTCTCTTCTTGTATTTATTGCTAGTGCCAACATTCCATTTAGTCTTAGTCTGTATAGGGTCCTGTTTAGGATTTTTTCTACTATTGAAACTGCCCCGAATTCCCTATCATTATTTGTCACGATAAGAACATGTGTTGGTTTTAGTTTCTGTACAGCTTCATAAAAAATGTGAGGATTTGCAAAACCGCCGTCTGTATATCTGACTCCATCTATCATTATTTTGACAGGAGTAATATTTGGCATGTTGATTGATGCATGCATAGCTTTAAAAAAGTTGTCTCCTGATTTTGTTTTCAATAAAACTGGTTTTGCAGTTTTAAAATGAGTGGCTCCAAAAAATATTTCTGCTGGATTATCAAATACTTTCTGAAGATTTATTTTATTCTTATCGTGCTTTTTTACCACATCAATAAAATGTTGAGTATTAACCTGATTCCAAAATCTCCATAAATTTACAAAACTTTTGTCGAGACAATCATTAATCAAAAGATCAATCACTTTCTGAGTTTCACCCGAAGAAAAATAGGCTATCACTGGAGCACCAGAAGACACCCCTACAAGTGACGCGAAAGTTTTTGTGTAGCCCATCTCTTCCAAAGCCAACATGCCACCCACCCCATAAGCACCACGCATAATTCCTCCACCCTGAATACACAGCACTCGTAAGTGATCATGCTTTTCTCCAACTTCAATAAGACGCTGTTTTTCTTTTATTGCTTCTATTACAGAATGTTCACCTTCAAATATCATTTTCTTGTAAGATTATTGTATCATTGTTAGAGTACAGCAATATCTAACATGAGTACATACATCAAAAATAGAAAAGCACATTTTAATTATGAAATTCTTGAAACACTTGAGGCTGGTTTAGTATTATTTGGATATGAAGTAAAATCTATCAGAACTGGTAAAGGTAAGCTTGAGGGTTCATATATAATAATCCGAGGAGGTGAAGCTTTCTTGGTCGGATGTAGCATCTCCCCCTATCAAGTAGCCAACACTCCGAAAAAATCCGAACCGGAACGAGTTCGTAAACTCCTTTTTTCAAAAAAACAGCTTGCCTATATCGAGAACAAAATTGAAACTGACCGCTTGACAGCTATCCCATTAAGGTTGTATAATAATGGTCGCAACATCAAACTAGAAGTTGCTATCGCTCGAGGAAGAAAAAAACATGACAAGCGAGAATCTCTAAAAGAAAGAGACAGTAAACGCGATATTGCCCGTATTTTGAAAACTCAATAATTTATTTTATTTAATTAAAATATTTGGATACTGAGTAGTGGCGTCGAGAATGACATCACTATCCAACAAGAGAGGCAAAAAATGTTATTAATCCACATTCGAAAAAAACTGCAAGTGCAGATAACAAGATCCGACATAATTAAAATTCTGTTTGGTTGCACAGACAACCCAACAGGGCCGTTAACCAGATCCCTCCAAAATACTTTACTGTATACCTATGAGGGTGATGCTAAGTTTTTCATGGAAGGCCTAGAACAACCCGTCTCAAACAAGAAAGATGCGACTCTTACAGAAATTATAAGAAGAGTATCAGAATGGTCTCACCGTTCTGAAGTATTAGGCAAAGAATACCGACTACTAGAACAACAGCGTGAGGACTTCACTGTTCATTAGCTCTTTATCGAGGTGTCAGAAAACTGACACCTCTCCACTACTCAGCATCCAAATAAATCAGCACGCCATTCCCAGAATGCTTATGATTAAACAGTGAACTTTTTTCATATGTTCACTACCGTAATCATTCTGGGGATGCTAGGCATCGACGGTTGGTCGTGTCGATTGTGTGCAGTGTCGAAATTGGAATCAATTCGTTAAAAGGTTCCACTCTGTATTTGCAAAAAAAGCAATACCAAGTCCCTACGCTAACGCGTTCGGATTCGCTCCCGCATTTGCGTAATCTTACGCTCGCCGGACCGATGCGAGTTCAGTAAACGTCTCATACGCTGTCACTTGTAGAATAAACACGAGACTTTGACCTCCTCTGCTGTTGTCGGAGCTG
>CAZEUI010000011.1:0-225 GCA_964515625.1 uncultured Candidatus Saccharibacteria bacterium | reverse complement strand
AACAACTAGAATCATTTGTGTTTTGTTAATTCTCAAGCAAATGATTTTAAACCCAAAGAACTAACTACACACTGTAGACTCACAATCGCACCCTGATTCGGACGGGGGTTCAACTCCCCCCATCTCCACAATCTTGTAAATCATCACTAATTAACCTATCAAAGGGTGAATTTAGTGTGTATTTTTCAACGTTTTTTGCTGAAACAAAGAAGTTCAAATAGATTT
>CAZEUI010000010.1:12734-17975 GCA_964515625.1 uncultured Candidatus Saccharibacteria bacterium | reverse complement strand
CCGAGTGTGAAAGCGAAATTGTAATTCCACGCGCTTTTTCTTCGGGAGCTTTATCAATTTCTCCAACGTCTTTTACGTTTGCTGTGTAACCTTCCCCCTTAGCGTTAAGAGTAGTAAGGATTGCTGCAGTCAAAGTAGTCTTACCATGATCAACGTGACCAATAGTTCCCACATTGATGTGCGGCTTTGAACGATCGTATACTTCTGCCATATAATACTTAAATTAGTATGAATAATAATTACCGCACACAATCGCTAAAAAAGCTGTGGTCAAGGCGTGCAATCGAAACGGCGCGAGAACGCCGCGCTTCAGTTGCAAACCAAGCGTGTGAAAGAGCAGTATATTTTCGCTCCACCCACAGGAACCCCTGTGTGCAGTGAGAGCATATTATCAGAATGGTAGTTTTTTGCAAGAGAAAAAGGTGATGCTGCCTTGTCTCTACAAAGACAACCTTCAGCAGGTACTAAGAGTGACTCACTTCTGCTATTGCCTTTATCAAAAAAAGCTGTACATTAATGTATGAATTAATGTACACAACGGGAGAAAATCATGTCTGAATCAGACGTTAAAAACAGCTATTGGTTAGTCAGCTTTAAAGCTACCTGGCAAGAGGAAATCTATAGAAAACATATTGTCAGTGGAAATGTTGTAATTTTTTTCAGCACTGTAGACTTCTTGCCTAATGACGCAAAACTTTGCATTCTAGCCAATTTAAAGAGTACTGGGTATAGTGTAGATATTGATAATGTCTATATACAAATAACTTTTTTTAACGAACTTTCAAAACAAGGGTATGAAAACTACAAAAAAGAAATCTGAAAAAATATCGCCTATTTTATAGGAATCTTCACTTTCTGACTGTGTGGAAGAAGTAACCAAAATCTAAAAACGATACTCAAAGAGTTTGAATACCTCTAACAAAACCGACCAGCACCACTTAGTGCTAGTCGGTCTTTTTTATCTTATCCTCTCTACAACTTAATCCTCATCCACAATCCCCCGCTCTTTCTTAATATCCTGTGCGACATTTGGAGGCACTACTTCGTAGTGATCGAATTCCATTGTCATCGACGCTCGTCCTTGCGTCATTGAACGAATTGAGTTGGTGTAACCGAACATTTCTGAAAGCGGGACTTTAGCGTTTACTACTGTCTTACCACCCACTTCTTCAGTTCCTTCTACCTGTCCACGCTTACTTGAGATACTTCCGTTGATGTCTCCCATGTATTCTTCTGGAGTTCGTACTTCTACTTTCATGACTGGTTCTAGAATAACTGCATTCGCTAGTTTCGCAGCTTCTTTAAAAGCTTTGATACCGGCTATCTTGAAAGCGATTTCACTAGAGTCAACATCATGGAACGAACCATCGTAAAGTTCGACAGATACATCTTCCATTTTGTAACCAGCAACGAAACCTCTTCCCATCGCTTCCTTACAACCTTTCATTACAGCTGGAATATATTCCTGAGGAATAACACCTCCCTTAATGCTGTTAACGAATTCGAAGTGGTCCTCTCGAGTCACGTTCTTTGGAAGCTTTTTTGGTTCTCCTTCATCATCTAATTCAAGAGCTTCCAGTGGTTTGATTCGAATCTTTACATGTCCGTACTGACCACGTCCACCAGACTGCTTAACGTATTTGTATTCTGCCTGCGCTTCTCGCTTAATAGTTTCTCGATACGCAACCTGTGGCTTACCGATATCAGCTTCAACACCAAACTCTCGTTTCATTCGGTCAACCAAAATATCAAGATGCAGCTCACCCATTACAGCAATAATAGTTTCTAGAGTTTCTGGGTCAGTAGAAACCTTGAAGGTTGGGTCTTCATCAGATAATCGCTTTAGAGCGATACCCATTTTTTCCTGATCTTGTTTTGTCTTTGGCTCTACTCGTACTGCTACCACTGGTTCTGGGAAAGTAATAGTTTCTAGGAGAATTCTATTATCTAAATCACAAAGTGTGTGTGAAGTTTTTACTTCTTTAATTCCTACTGCTGCGGCAATCTCTCCAGCGTACACTTCATCTACCTCCTCTCTCTTATCAGCCATCAATCGCACGATTCGTCCGATTCGTTCCTTGTTTCCAGTTGAAGAGTTAACAATATATGTACCAGACTTAACTACTCCAGAGTACACTCGGAAGAAAGCTAGCTGTCCAACAAACTTGTCATCTTGGAGTTTGAAAACTAAAGCACTCATTGGCTCTTCGTCAGAAGGTTTTCGAGTTACAATTTTTTCTTCATCCTTAGGATCAGTTCCTTGAACATCTGGCAGATCAACTGGTGATGGAAGATAATCAACCACTGCATCAAGTACCAATTGTACTCCGATATTTTGCAAAGCAGTTCCTGCCATTATTGGGAAAATTTCATTTGCTAATACAGCTTTTCGTAAAGTCTTTTTCAAGTCTTCGTTTGATGGTTCATTTCCTTCTAGAAAAGCTTCCATCAAATTATCATCATGTTCTACCACTCGCTCTACCAATTCTGCTCGACGTTTCTCAGCTTCAGCTTTGAATTCTTCAGGAATTTCTGACTCTGTTACATCTGTACCCATCTCACCAGAAAAAGTGTACGACTTCATAGTAACCAAATCAACCACTCCTCTCATATTATCTTCAGCTCCCATTGGGATTTGAATTCGACAAGCTTTCTTTGAAAGTCTATCTTCAATTGATTTAATGGCCGCATCGTAATCAGCACCCATTTTATCCATTTTGTTTACAAAACAAATTCGTGGCACGTTAGCTTCATCAGCATAACCCCAGTTTGTTTCAGTCTGTGGCTCTACTCCAGCCGCTCCATCAAATACTACCACCGCTCCATCGAGCACACGCATCGATCGCTTCACCTCAGCGGTAAAGTCGATGTGTCCTGGGGTATCAATAATATTGAAAGTGAATTGTTTGTCTTTATTTTCTCGATCAGTTTCGAGAGTCTTCGCCCAGTTACAAGAAATCGCTGCAGCGGTAATAGTAATACCGCGTTCACGTTCTTGATCCATCCAGTCAGTAACTGTTTCACCATCGTGAACTTCACCAATCTTGTGACTCATTCCAGTATAAAAAAGAATCCGTTCTGAAGTTGTAGTTTTACCCGCATCTACATGCGCAACGATACCGAAGTTTCGTAATCTATCGAGAGGAAATGCTCTTGCCATAAATAATAATTTTAATTTGTCTTAGTAATCTAAACCCCTTCTACAAATGATCTGTGGGACGAAAAAATATCAAAAGAAACTCATTGTGTTATTTTTTCATCCCACTACCATCTCTTTTTACAAAACCATTTTATAATGAAATTGTCCGCCTACTATATGATATTTTAAGGTAAACATCAACCATACATAATTGACTTTTCATTTAGTAAGTAGCACCAAGTAAATAGATTCACCTGCACTTCATCAGTATGAATACTATTTGAAATATAAAGTTAAAGCACAAAAATGAGACTCTGTGCTTTTTATTTTTATGTTTACTTAAGAATACTCATATGAGTGAAAAATTTACACTCAGTGCAAACGAAAAAGTACCAGACGAGAACCTTGGAGAAACCTACAGCATAGATTCAGTGACTATATCTTATCGAAGAAATGACCGCCAAGTCGGATTCTGGTGAGACTATTATCTTTGGAAGATGTCTCTATACCAAATAAGAAAATACAAACACTGTAGACTCACCTTTACAAATAAGTATTTTGTAATTAAAAATCTATGTAAAGTCTGCTTGACAATAGATCCATAGTCGATTTATTATAGAGGTGCGACTCTTTAGCTGACTAAACACATTAATTTAAATAAAAATAACATGCACTCAAAAAAACTACCTTTCATATTAGTCTTTATAGCTGTCATTAGTGTTGGATATCTAACAACAAGAACTAGTGATCCTATACTTACAAATAATGAAGAGATTAGAATCACCTCTAAAGGAAGTGAGACTTTAAAAGAGAGTAAGTCCTCAACAATCAACACTGTCGGTTCTTATCAAGACTATTCACCAGAAAAAATATCAGCCAGTAAAGCTGATCACATAATCCTTTCTTTCAGTGCAACCTGGTGTCCAACCTGCCGTGCATTAGATACCAACATAGAAGAAAATTTAGACAACATCCCTCTGGATACAGAAATATTCAAAGTGGATTACGATACAAATATTGCTCTCAGACAAAAATATGGAGTCACTATCCAGCATACTTTAGTAGAGATAGACAGAGCCGGAAATATAATAAAAAAATGGAGTGGTAGCCCAACTCTTAATGCAATCATCGCTAAATTATAGAATATGACTTTATTTATAATTTCTTTTATTGCCGGAATACTTACAGTTTTAGCTCCCTGTATTCTTCCATTATTACCCGTCATTATCGGCACTGGTGTTGGAGCACGAAATAAAGCTACACCATATATAGTAATAGGTTCTTTAGCAATATCTATACTCCTCTTCACTTACCTACTTAAAGCTTCAACAGCACTCATAACAATTCCACCTTATGTTTGGTCATATCTATCTGGGGGAATTATATTAGGTTTTGGGGTGATTCTTATCTTTCCAAAACTTTGGGAATCTATGCCTGGACTAAATAAAACGAGTCGCGAAGCCAATCAACTCATGAGTAATGGTCTACAAAAGAAAAATATCTGGGGTGATGTTTTAATTGGAGCTGCGTTGGGTCCTGTTTTTTCAACATGTAGTCCAACTTATTTCGTAATCTTAGCTACAGTTCTACCTGTCAGTTTTTTCCTTGGTACCCTCTATCTACTTTCATATCTAAGTGGATTAATATTGGTCTTAGTGCTGATTGTTTTACTAGGACAAAGGTTTACTAAAAAATTACAACTAGCAGCTGACAGTCGTGGCAATTTTAAAAAAGTATTAGGATTTTTGTTTATAATTGTTGGAGTTTCTATTATTTCTGGTTTAGATAAAAAAATTGAAACTAAGATATTAGATAACGGATACTTCAATGTAACAGGCGTCGAAGAATCTTTACTCAAAAAATTTAATTCTGATAAGAATGAATCTGCAGTGAAAAAAATAAATGACACATCAAAAGATTTACCAAAACATCTCTTGAAGTTATTCCCTGACACTGATTGGACTCAGTATGAAACGTCATTAACTGAAGCGTTGTCTGGAGGCCCAACAAGAGATGGTATACCATCAATTGACAATCCAAAGTTTGAATCAATACACACCTTTTCTCACAGCGACAGTGTTCAAGCTATTGTTCTACGAAAC
>CAZEUI010000010.1:0-12698 GCA_964515625.1 uncultured Candidatus Saccharibacteria bacterium | reverse complement strand
AATATTTTAACTTGGCATGAAATAGTAAATGATAAAATATCCGACATTCCTGTAGCAGTCACCTTCTGCCCACTTTGCGGTAGTGCGATAGTCTACAACCGAACTCTTCCTAACGGTCAAATATCAACTTTTGGTGTCAGTGGGTCACTCCTCGAAAGTAATATGATTATGTACGACCGTGAGACAGAAAATCTTTGGCAACAAAGTACTGGTAAAGTCTTGGCGGGGTCATTTTATTCTAAACAATTAGAACTAGCCCCCTTCCAACTTATGACAATCGGTGAAATTAAAAATACTTACCCAGAAGCACTTGTACTAAGTGAAAAAACTGGATCATTTAGAAACTATGCACGTAACCCATATGCTGGATATGAAACTAACGATCAATTTGCATTTCCTCCGAGTAGTGTCAACACAGACCTACCAGCCAAATTAATCATGGTAGTCTTCAGAATCACCGATGAACAAATTATTACAGCACCATGGCTCAAATTGAGAGAAGCAGGTTCAGCCAACATCACAATCGACAACACTAACTACATGCTCACACTCGATGATAATAGTGAACTTGTAATAAAAGATGACGAAGAAACAATTTACCCATTTTATTTTGAAATGTGGTTTAGTGTTGCAGCTCAAAATAGTGACAAATTGGTAGTTATAGAACTATAATCTATTTCGATGAAAACAATCCTTCAAAACAAAATTCAAGAACGACGTTTAGCAACCAGCTTAACGCAAGTAAATCTTGCTAAACAAGTTGAAGTTACCCGACAAACAATCATTTCTATGGAAAAAGGTAATTATGTACCTTCAGTTGTTTTAGCGTTACGACTAGCAAAAGTTTTCGAATGTAAAGTTGAGGATATTTTTACTGAAAAAAATTAATTACAATATTTGAAATCATGAATCAACATTTACTATTACCAATTACTGTTTCCGTTTTAGCATTAGCACTACTTGACCCTTTTAAAATTTTTATGACTAACGGTGTTGCCTGGACACTGGTAGCAGGACTTCTGATTACCACAAGTTCATATGGTTTATTTGTTTTTACTGAAAGAGCTAACGATGAGCGTGAATTAAGAATCAGAGCTTTTGCCGACAGGGCCTCTTGTATGGTTGGGATGTTAATGTTGGTAATAACTATCAGTTACCATCTATATACAAATGGTCACGTTTACCCTGAAGTTATTTTTATTTTAGTAGCCATGGTTACAACTAAGTCCATTACTCATTGGTACGCCTGCAATCATCATTAGAAGAAGATGTTAACTTTAAAGGCTATGTATAGTTTACTTTACATAGCCTTTTCTGGTATTATATTAACTATATGCAAACTAGACAATATGACGTAGTAGTAATCGGAGCAGGATCAGGTGGACTGACTGCAGCAATAGGTTTTACAAAGGTCGGCAAAAAAGTTTTATTAATAGAACGAGAGCATATGGGAGGAGAGTGTACTAACACTGGATGTATCCCAAGCAAGGCCTTACTTCATCATGCGAGAGAATATCACGCTGCGAGAAAAATATCAGGTGAAGGTGAGAAAGGTGATACCTTTCGTAAAGAAGCATTCACTTACGTTAAAAATGTTATAGATAAAATTTTAGCTGACGAAACTCCGGAAACATTCAAAAAGATTGGTATTGATGTTGTGATGGGAGAGGCTGTATTTAATACTCCATGTTCTATTTTAGTTGGTGAAACTGAATACCATTACAAAATAGCTGTCATCTCCACAGGATCAAGCCCTCGAACTATAAAGATTGACGGTTTGTCAGAGGAAGCAACTCTTACTAACCAAAATATTTTTCAGTTAGATTCCATTCCCGAAAAAATTCTCATCATCGGAGCAGGTCCAATAGGCTTGGAGATGGGTCAAGCTCTCGCAATGCTTGGTAGCAAGGTTACCATTGCGACTATCGATAATAGCTTTGCTCGACTGGAAGACAAAGCGATTGGATCAATATTAAAACAAAGTTTTGATATTCTAAGAATCACAATTCAGCTGAATGCTTTCATTAATCGAGTAGAGGAAAATGTTGCGATTTTTGATCTTAAAAAAGATGGAGAAATTGTTGGAGAAGAGAGAGTTTCTTTTAATAAAGTACTTATCGCTATTGGACGTGTTCCTAACATTCCAAGAGGATTAGAGAACGCAAATATTAAATTTGATACTCACTGTGTTCAAGTTGATAATCAGTACAGAACTTCTAACAAAAATGTTTATGCTGTCGGTGATGTTTCCCAACGAATGAAGTTCACTCACACAGCTGACGACACAGCAAGACAGGTGGTTACTCATGTTGTTAGCCATGGACTACTGCGAGTAAATAAACAAAAGGCTATTCCTAAGGTGACTTACACCACACCAGAAATAGCTCAAGTTGGAATATCTTGGTCAGAAGCTGTCTCAAAATACACTGAAGAAAGACTAATGAGAATCGAAGTACCCTTCTCACATAACGACAGAGCTAAAACAGAAAGTACTACAGACGGCATACTGATTGTCGTAGCCCAAAGATTAAATGGCTCGATCCTTGGAGCACATATAGCAGGACCGAGTGCTGGAGAAATAATCGCACTATTCACTCTCGCTATTGATGAAAAAATCTCTCTCTGGAAATTACAAAAACTTATTTTTGCTTATCCGACATATTCCCTTGTAGTCAAAAAGGCTGCTGATCAATTCTTCGGGCGTCAGATAAAAGATTTGAAAACTGACGTACTGAATACAATTAAACGTGCTGCACCTAGATTAATTGCTGGTTTTTTCTGGGTCTCTATCATTTACAGCTTTCAACATTACAGGATTATCAATGACCTTTCCTACCATGATGTATTGTTTCAAATGCTAACTTTTTTCACATCAACATTGTGGGGACCTTTAGTTTACATGATACTTTATGCAGTTCGCCCAATAATACTTTTTCCTGCAACACTTCTCACAGCTCTTTCCGGAGCACTGTTTGGATTCTGGTGGGGAATACTTTATACAGTAATTGGAGAAAACGCTTCAGCTAATTTTGCCTACTTTATAGGGCGATTCTTTGGAAAAAATCTCAGACTTGAAGATACGGTAATTGGGAAATGGGTAGAAGGAATGAGGAATAATACCTTTGAAGCAGTACTACTGATGCGATTATTTTATTTCCCTTTCGATTTGACTAACTACGGATCAGGAATTGTTAAAGCTAAGTGGAAAGAGTACTTCTTCGCCACATTAATAGGAATTATGCCAGGACTCACAACCTTCGTCGCACTAGGAGCAGCAATCGATCTAGAAGAATTCAAAACAACAGGTTTAACTTTCGACGCTTTTGATCCAAAATTTATTTCCCTATCAGTAATTATTTTTATAGTATCACTGATACTTTCAAGAAAATTAAAAGATTGGAAAAAAGATATGTAGTCTTGCAAAATTATCAGACTAACTAAATACTTAAAAACCATTGTCCGGCATTGGTTTTTAAGTATTTTAAATCACTTCATTCAAAATTTTACTTATTGCCTCATTAGAACCATAGTTTTCCGACACTCTACATAATCACTTTTGACCTGTTGAGCAAATTCTGAAGATGTTAAGACTGAATCATCAGACAAATCCTAATCAGAAGCAAAACTACAGTGACTATAATTACTACTCACATCAGTATCGAAAAATATTCCCGTGGAAGCAAATTGTATTTCGAGAAAAGCATCTCCTCTATCCTTAGTATTAGCCATCAGATTTTCTATTAAAGATATGTCTGCATCAGGAAATTCAGAAACTGAATTAATGCATTTAGCTGCCTCTACTATCTTGAGTACGGAGTCATTAAGCATATCTTCATCATCAACATCTTGTGCAACAAATCCAATCTGTATTGCTCTAGCCATCTGCATTAAAGCAAATTTAACAACTTCAGTATCCAAAGGATAGAGATTATCTAGAGCAATCTGGACATCATCCCTTACTCCATCATTGTCGTAATCCAAACCTTCAAGGAGAATCGACTGTACAGAATTATCTACAGCAGACTGTTCTGAAATCAATCTAAAATCTCTTGTTTTGGCATTTTTTTCGATATATAAAATATTAATTTGATATATGACAGCCGCCATTATTAAAGCAATCAGTAATCCAACAGTGACTTTTAAAAAGTTTTTCATAAGTTTTATAATAACATAATGATTACATGATTAGTTAAAACTTGTTATAATTCAAATGTTATCCATTACTACATTTAAAATGAACAAACCTAAAAAAATAATTCAAGGAGCACTTATTATTGGAGTGATACTTGTAGGTATTTATATGCTCTGCACTTACGAATGGGAAACACCGCCGGCTATTAGTGGGTTAGGATTTCTGATGATAGGTTTTGCTATGTGGATACCACATTGCCCATTAATGAGATTAGTCTTCGGCAGAGATGGAAAAAAATGTGACAATAGTGAACCAACCTGCTGTAAATAAATACTTATAAAAACAACGGACATAAATATGTCCGTTGTTTTTATTTCAACCTACAATAGATTGTTTGGTGACTTAAAATGTAAACCTCTTTGAGAACAAACCTCAGTTAAATAATTTTATAAAGACAACAAGTCAACTGTTGATGTCAGAGAACTTACCATAGAAGGGATGGCAAACATTAATAAAATTGCAGGAAGGACAACGACTACAATAGTCGCCCAGAATGTCCACTTCATATAACCTTCAATTTTTTTCACAGACTGATGAATCTCTCCTATTTTAATTTCTTGCTCATCTAATTGTTGTTGTAATTTTGGATCCATATTTTTATATTTAATTACTACCAGTTTAACAAAGAATGTAAAAATATCACACCTGTGGGTGTGATATTTTTACATTCTTGTCATGCTACTTTACAACTTTATCTTTTTTTGGTTTCTTGATTTCTTTTTTTCGATCTTTTCCTTTTGCCATAAATTTAAATATTATTAATAGTTTTATATGTTTTTAATTATACGCTTTTTACAAAAAATTACACTCTCTCATTACTGAAAACTCAACCTTTTAAAAATCTATATTTATCAACTTTTCTTTTCCAAGTCTAGTCATCTTTTTAATAGTACTTTCACGCTTCATCGCCTCAGACCGATTTAAAAAAGATTCAGAATAAACTAAAGACACTGGCCTTCTTGCTCTAGTGTATTTTGACCCAGCATTAAGCTCTGTTTTAGTTCTACCTACCCCGTTATGCTCCTTAATACGCTTCTGAATATCAATAGCATAACCAGTATATAAAGAACCATCATTACATCTAACAATGTACATGTAATGAGATAAATTACTTTTCATTTTCATTATCAATCTTTTTTCCCCACTGCCATTTTGGCGATTCTCCTTTTTTAACTATGATTCCTAAAAAAAGTATCATTAGCAAGGCCACAATAAACAAGTATTGTGAAGAATAAGCAATGATCTGTTTTTCAAAACATAAAACAAGACCTATCACAAATACAGCATAACCCACAATCAGAAGCCAGCCCTCTTTCGTAGCGGGAGTCCACCCCCAACCGTAAAGCTTACGCTTAAACCAGTAACCTTCAGGATTGTCTTTCAGAAATTCAATTCGTTCATTTAAAAACTTCATTTAAATAGTATGTATCCCTGAGTATATTTTGTAAAGGTAAATTTTTGCAGATAGATACTCACACCTCTTCAAAAGAAAAAAGTGAAGATCATAGCTTTACTTTTTTCTACTTCTTTTTTGTTTTTAATTTACTTAAATCCAAAATATCGTCGACTCTGATCTGTTCAACAAAATCAGGGACATGAGAAACTAAAATCATTGCACCTTTATAGTCATGCAATGCTTTAGCAATAACAGGAATGTGTCGGAAGTTAATATGGTTAGTCGGCTCATCCAAAATCAAAAGTCCTGGTTCTTCCATCGTTAATTTTGCGAATGCTACCAAACCTTTCTGACCTTCTGACAAAGATCCTACTCTGGTCCTCATTACATCCCCAATTAAAAGAAATCCTGCCGCAATAGAACGCATATCTTCTTCCAGCTTTTTCTTCATCGAATCCATTAGTGTTTCAAAAACAGACTTATCGAAATCTAAGTTTGAAAAATCTTGCCGGTAGTACCCGATACTCACTCCACTAGCCACTTCTTCACCTGAGGCATGGCCACCAGCTAAACTTTCAAGTAGAGTAGTTTTACCGATACCGTTTGGACCTATAATTTGCAAGTGTTCACCACGCTTAAGTACAATATCGCACTCAGCATCTTTAGCCTCATGATCCCTGATTACCTTCACAGTTTTAAGAGTTAAAACATTTAAAGGAATATCTGAGTGTGCCTGAATGGTAAAGGGTCGAATAGCTTTATCTTCCTTTCGCACATCTACTTTATTCTCTTCACTTTCAGCAATATCAGCTCGCATTTTTTTAGCAATCAGACGCATCTTCCCTCCCTTTTGAGCAAAGTAGTTAATCTTGTCTTTATCTGCCTGAATCTGCTTCGCCATTTGAGAATTCAACCTCTTTTCTTTCTCAACTCGTGCAGAAATTTCTTTAATTACACTATGATAGTTCCCGTTGTACTGTTCAATATGTCGATTTTGCGTATTTAAATAAAGAACTCCATCAGTAAATGAATTAAGGAAATCGGCATCATGAGAAATCACAATCACTGTCTTGCTATACCCTCTTAAAAAATCAGTTAGATGTCGAATACCGTCAACGTCTAGATTGTTTGTAGGCTCATCAAGAAGTAGGACATCTGGATTCTGAATAAGGGCTGAAGCTAATAATATACGAGCTTGTTGACCTCCAGAAAAACTACCAATAACCCTTTCCTTAAACGTATCTTTCATTTTTTCAGAAGGAACCAGATTAACCACCTCCAATACTTTATCTATACGAGGATCAATATCGTAAACTTTTTCTGAAAAACAATTTTGAAAAAACTGAGCTACGGTAAGCGTAAGCTCCTCTCGTGGAATGATTTGACGAGAAACAGCAATTGATGTTCGCGGCTGAAGATTAATATCACCATCATCAGCGTCGATTTTTCCTGTAATCAACGAAAATAAAGTTGATTTACCAGCACCATTTTGACCCATCAAAGTCAGCTTAGCACCACGCCGCACTACGAAATTAGTTTCTTTTAAAATAGGCTTGGTTGAGTCGTACTCATACGACACATTCTTAAATACAATTAATCCATCATTTCTAGACATATGAGATATACCATACACGACTATAGTGGTTGTGCCAACTATTTTAATTCAAAAAAACTCTAGAGAGTAGTTCTCCGGAGTTTTTTGAACGAAAGAAATCTTACAGTCCTCTCAATAAAGGTAAGTCATATGGGACATAAATAGTACCTTCTCTATTTTCTAAATTCTGAATATAAAGATACTGAAGATAGTTTCCTGTCAGACTCTCATTAATAATCTTCTGAGCATCTCTCTGCCCTTGAGCTTCAATTATTTTACGCTCAGCTTCTTTTGTTTCTTTTTGTAAAATGAAATCATACTTCTGCGCCTCTTGTTCAGCAGTTAATTTTTCTTCAATACCACTTGCTAACATCTGTGGTAATTTCACATTACGGAGCAAAACTGACTCTAACTGAATCCCTCGTGGCATCAAACTTTCCGTTAAAACAGTTTCTATTTTAACAACAGCTTCTTCCCTCTTTTCAGAATAAATATCTTTTGCTTCATATAAAGCTATAACTTCTCGAATAGCACTACGAACTTCTGGTCTAATAATCTTCTCTTCATAATCTATACCGATCTCGCGATAAACATCAGAGGCTGACTTTTCATCAAGATGATACAGAACTGTCATATCCAAACTAACCTTCAAACCTTCTTTTGTCAGAGACTCAATTGAATCATCACCAATACGCTGACCTTCTGACTGAGCACTACTCATTGTATATTGCTGAGTCTGAATACTCATTATCTGAACTGTAGCAAAGGGATTAATAAGATGAATTCCGGATTCAAGTTCATCATCACTAACTTTTCCAAACAAATGATACACACCTGTTTGTCCAGCAGGAACAATCACCAGCATGTTAAACAGTAAAATAACAGAAGCACCGAGAATAAACACTCCACCAGTTGTATGCTTAAATTTTGTCTTCATTGCGTTGTAATCCATTCCATTCATAAAATTTTTATTATTTAAATCTGTAAAGTCGATATTTTGTTTTTTAGTAAAGTAGTAATACAAAGACCCAATTATTGCGAGAGGAATCAAGACTGCACCACCAGTAATTACAAAAACTATGATGCCGAAAAATATCAGAAAACGTACAAGATTATCTCTGTCCGACTGTTTCATATACCATTTATTATATACCATTTATGAAAATCTGAAACATGCTCAGTTTTCAAAAAAAACAACCGTACTTAAAGTACGATTGTTTTAATCAGTCTATTATTAGACAACCACTCTACCGATAACGAACATCGCAACGGTGATTGCTAATAATGCGACAATTGCAATATTTAGATATTTCATAATTTATGTTGATTTTAATTAATTAACTTAACTCCTTCACTTTCTGCAGAGCGACAACATACATACTCTCTGCCCAGCCTAACGGAGTGTTTTCGTTTGGTTTGTCTGTGTGTGAGAAATATAATTCTGGGACTTTACCGTCTTCTGTCACAGCACCTTTTGCTCGTCGCAACCAATAATACGCTGTTTCTTTTTCTCCTCTTTCTGCGTAAATAATTGCTAGCCAAGATAGCCCAAAGCACCATTCTGCTTCTTCACTGTATCCATCAACGTTATTGTTGTAGTACCGATCCAATTTATAGCGCAACACCCCTTTATCTTTAACTAAGTGATATTCTACATTCTTTAAAATCTCCAAAGTCTCCTCTTCTGTCGTGACTGCGAATGGATAGATGAGAGTGAGTAGAGCAAGGTCAGTAAATTTTGTTACAGATTCTCTAGGTAACAAAGCTCGGAGAGCGAGCTCACCTCGCTCTATAGCTACTGCCGGTACTTCCAACCAATCTAGTTTATCAGCTTTCTTCAGAGCTGCTACAACCGACCCAATAGACGATGCATGCACTTCAAGATTTTCTTCCCAAATACCATTATCATCATCACTCCAGTATTCAATTGATATCAAGTAATCAATTATTTTCTGAACCATCTCTTTTTCATCTTGTGTCTCAATCACACTTTCTCCCCTAAGCTCTAGCTCAACCAAAAGATTCAAAACCTCACCCACAGCATCATTTTGACTATTACCCCACTCTTCCCAATACTCTTCAAAAGATTCAGGGTGGAAACGAGCATGGATATATTGCCAAGCTTCCTGAGGTTTGTTTTCAATCGCCCAGTTAATTTTATCTTTATTTTTTACAAAAACAGTCAGGAAGGCTTTAGCCGCATTTTTCGTAGTTTCTATATCTCCTGTTTCTAAAAATCCGAGAGTAATGAAGTAGATATCACGAAGCCAAGCTTTGTTATAAAAAGTATCATCAAGAGAAGCGGTGAAAACCCCAGGTCTTCTTTCTAGAGTACGCACAACATCAAGATGTTGTTTTATTTCGGCATCAAAATCAAAAGTCATAAGAACAAAGGAACTAATTTAAATAAATACTACTGGTTTATTGATTCACGCCTTTCGGTTAACTCTGCCATTTCTATATCTAGATCCAACCCAGACATCATGATTGCAATTTCCTTAGCAACATATCTATAATTATTGAACTCTTGGTCAGATGCTTCTGGCAATGTGTTCATTAGATCAGACAAGGCTTCTTTTTTTTCTTCAAGCCCCATATCTTCATACCCCTCAACTTGAACAATCATAGCCTCAACTTGAGCTGGAGCTTTTTCTTCAAGATCTCTCCATTCGAGAACCTCTTCAATACCACCCTCCTTCTCAACAACAGATACTTCTTGTTTTGGCACTCCTTCACTCATAAATCAAGATAGTTAGACAATAATAGTGTCAGTATATCATGATAGTATTTATGTATGAAAAAATTTGGGTTATTGTTCATCATTATTCTAACAATAACAACTCTTTCCGGAGGACCGTCCTCCGGAGCTTGCACATGTCACATAATCTATTTTTGCGATATTTTCTGAATAACGTGAACAGAGACAGTGATTAATATAAATACAGATGACAATATTAAACCATCCATTAAAGCGAAGTCATCATCAAATATAACGAATAAGGTGCCTAGGAGTATATTCATTATGATTAATACAACATAAAACATGAAACTTTTTTAAGATAAAAGTAAGCAGTAGATTGATCTACTGCTTACGGTACGGTTGCTAAATATATCAGTCTTTATCAGCCTCCAAATGCATCAATAGCAGCTCTAAGTGTCGGGTATCTAAAGCGAGCTGCCCATGCTCCAGCCATGACTGCGGCTGGTACTCCATATACTACTGCATAATAGTAGACAATAGGAAGAAACTCCCCTCGCATCTCACCAGCCTCAATAGAAGACATCGGAGCACCAATGTTCGCCGTTGCTGCAAAAGCAGCCAAAGAGTCACTTCTTAACTGTGACTGTGAAATATCAGGCTCGATAATTGTACCAGCCTGAACTGTAGACACCAAACCTAGAGTAGCGATTAGTGAAAGAACTAGAATGAATTTCTTCATCATTTATACATAGAAAACCCTTATGCAACACAAAAACACCAGCCATTTGAATCGACCAAAAAAACGAAATCCCGAGGTCAGACCTCGGGATGTTAGTAAATTACACCACACAGCAATCTCCCAAAGGACAGTCCTTCGGAGAGGTTAACATAAATGGTGGCTGACCCCATTTATTCTTCCGATCAATATTACTGCTTTGTAAATACTTGCCAGAAAGTTATTTTAAACTTGCACATTATATAAAGCATAAAGGCGAGTATAGAAAACGGTACAAGTATGACAAAACTTAGATCAAATATAAATCCTGGGGCAGAAGTAAAATTATATACTGAAAATCCTTTATAAAAGTTAGTTATATTGTAAATTATTATAAAAAATAGTGAACTCTTGAGTATTATTATATTAGATAGCATCCTGAGATTGAATTTTTTATAGGAAAATAACAGAGGTACTAATAATAAAGGTAAGTCGTTAAGAGCAAGTATGACAACATTTAACAGATTGAATTCAAATATACCGCTTGTAAGTGATGCTACAAGTAACGGTACGTTGATAATTATATTGATCCAAGCAAATATTTTCCAGAACATATTTTTAATTTAAAAGTTATAAAAGGTCATGCTGAAGTTATCCAGACATGACCTTTGTTGAAAGCTAAAGGCTATCTACCAGCCAAAGCGTCTCTTTACTGATTCTTTTATCTCGTTCTTTACATACCAAGAACCATTACTTAAGCTTGCTGCATAATTTAAAGCAAAAGGAACTCCATACACTAGTCCATAATAAGATATTGTACCTAATGCAACAATGACTACGGCAGGAATCACCTCCCCACGCATCTCACTAGCCTCAGCCTTAGACATCGGAGCACCAATGTTCGCCGTTGCTTCAAAAGCAGCCAAAGGGTCACTTCTTAACTGTGACTGTGAAAGATCAGGCTCGATAATTGTACCAGCCTGAACTGTAGACACCAAACCTAGAGTAGCGATTAGTGAAAGAACTAGAATGAATTTCTTCATCATTTATACATAGAAAACCCTTATGCAACACAAAAACACCAGCCATTTGAATCGACCAAAAAAACGAAATCCCGAGGTCAGACCTCGGGATGTTAGTAAATTACACCACACAGCAATCTCCCAAAGGACAGTCCTTCGGAGAGGTTAACATAAATGGTGGCTGACCCCATTTATCATGACCCCATTTATCCATTTATTCGTTCCCTTTAGGGCGGGGGTAGTTCATTTAGCTTAATATATTCAAGTGTTCCTATAACCATACTATGTATGCCAACTGACCATATACCAATAACAGTTAGAGTCAGTAAATTAAAAGGTAGTTTTATTTCAAAAAATACAACCGACAACACAATTAAAATATAAAACAGAAATACGACCATCATTCTAAAAAATGACACCATATTCACTAACGAGAGAGCGTTAATGTATGACCCATTAATTATATTAGTATTTGAAATAAGTAATAATATGGGGATTATCGCGTATATAAGAAAGAATATTATATCCAGATATTCTTGCCACAAAGTATATTTTGGCAACATCCAGAACTCTGGAACTATTGCTAGAAGAAAAGTAACTATAGTAATTAGTTTAGCAAAAATTACTAGCTTAGAAGATATAACACCTTGGTTGTATAAATGAACTATAGATTTAGGTTGTAAATATTTTTTGTACGACATATAGATCTAGAATTAAAGGTGTCTTAAATAAAGAGAAAGTATAAAAATGAGGACTCTAGGAGTCCTCATTAATGAAATCACTAGCAGTCCTCTCCTGCACATAATGGTTCCCAATTAAAGCGAATGCTACTATCGAATTTTTTAGAAATATAATTTCCTACTTTACCAGCAATCCAGCCAACAAAACCCTCCCCTCGCATCTCACCAGCCTCAGCCTTAGACATCGGAGCACCGATATTCGCCGTTGCTTCAAAAGCAGCCAAAGGGTCACTTCTGAACTGTGACTGTGAAAGATTAGGCTCGATAATTCTATCAGCTTGAGCTGTAGACACCAAACCTAGAGTAGCGATTAGTGAAAGAACTAGAATGAATTTCTT
>CAZEUI010000009.1:16664-20427 GCA_964515625.1 uncultured Candidatus Saccharibacteria bacterium | reverse complement strand
CTTCAGTGGTAATCATATGATGATGTCTGGGATGAACGGTATGGAATCTGGTCGGTCTCAGTATAAGGGTGATGTTAATTTGACAAGGTTAAATGAAGGTCATGGATTTGAAAGCATTAAGCCTACTGAAGTCATAGAGTTGAAAGATGGTGATGTGTTCGATCTAGAAGCGTCTATCATTACTCAAGAGGTGGGGAATAGGGAGGTTAAGAGGCTTGCGTACAATGGTCAGATTCCTGGTCCTATGATAAAGGTACAAAAAGGTGCAAAAGTTACTATAAATTTTACTAACAATATTGATATGGAGACAGCTCTTCATTCTCACGGTCTTCGTGGAGACTGGAAATTTGATGGTGCTGTTCCAATTACGCCAGCTATTGCTGTAGGTGAAAGCTTCTCTTACGAATTAGAATTTCCTGATGCTGGAGTGTTTTGGTATCATCCTCATGTACGAGAAGATTATCAGCAAGAGATGGGACTTTACGGTAATTTTGTCGTTGAGGAAGAAGGTTACTGGAATGAAGTTGATAAAGAGGTCTATTTGATTGTTGACGACATCTTAGAGAATGGTGATTTTTATGAGAATGTAGTCACTAATACTTTGATGGGAAGATTTGGTGATACTTTGCTGATAAATGATTCTCAGGATTACAACTTAACAATTAAGTCTGGGGAAATCACCAGAGCTTTTGTGACAAATGTTGCCAATACTCGAACTTTTGATTTAGAATTTAAGGGGGCTGAGGTAAAGTTAGTAGGTGGTGATATTGGAAGGATTGAGCATGAAAAAATAGTTACAAGTCAGATAATTGCTCCAGCTGAAAGGTATATATTTGAGTTGTATTATGCTGTTCCCGGTAAATACTCCATAATTCATCGCGGACAAAAAATGGGGACAGTAACTGTCGTCTCGGGTGAAAAGGATCGCAAAACAGAATTTTATGTTTTGAGAAATAATGCAGATGATTATTCTCAAATTAAATTAAACATGACAGCCTTACTGGCTCAAAAAGCTGACAAGAATTTGCGATTATATATTAAAATGAAAGGGATGATGGGTAGTATGATGAATGATTCTGGAATGGAAAGCGATGAAGAGATGATGAAAGAGCATTGTAAAATGATGCCTGAAATGTCAGGGTGTGAAAAGATTGTTGAAGAAAACGAAAGTCAAGATCATGATAGTGAGAATATTGAGTGGGAAGACGACATGGCTTTAATGAATAGCATGAGTACTGACGAGACTATTGAGTGGGTAATAGAAGATGTAGATACAAAGTATAAAAATTCTGAAATAGACTGGTCCTTTACTCAAGGTGAGTTGGTAAAAATATCAATCTATAATGATGAAAAAGCTGCGCATCCAATGCAACATCCAATTCATTTTCATGGTCAGCGCTTTGTAGTGTTGACAGAGGACGGAATTGTGAATAATAATCTGCAATGGAAAGACACAGTCTTGATTACAAAGGGGCAGACTGTAGAAATTTTGGTAGATATGAGTAATAAAGGAAAGTGGATGGCTCACTGTCATATCTCAGAACATCTGCACTCGGGTATGATGTTTAGTTTTGATGTGAAATAGATAAGATGATTACATAAAAACTGCTAGATAAGATCTAGCAGTTTTTTGTACTTAAAGGTAATTATTATTGTCTGGAGTAGTTAACATGAATATGTAACATGCTATTATTTAATAAATAATGAAAAAAATAAATACTCACAACATAAAGAAGTTTTTTAAAATACTGACGATTTTAGCATTTGCTAGCTGTATATTATATTTAGGATTATACCTAGCTTTCCAACCTTCTCATGATAGGGATTGGGAGCTTGGTCATGAAGTGTTGCCTCACATTTTGTTATCTAAAGATGATAATGTCACAATTTCAGGTTATCGTAATTTTCACTGGAATGATGATGGGACAGCAGAACCAAATTACGAAACAAAAAATTTTTCATTAAAGGATATTAAATCGGTTGATGTGATCATTTCTCATTTTGATGATTTTGAAGGGTTGGCACATATATTTTTAAGTTTTGGTTTAACAGAAGGTAATCAATTTATTGTTTCATTTGAGACAAGAAGGGAATCTGACGAAAGCTTTTCTCCCTTACTTGGAATTCTTCGTCAGTTTGAAATAATATATGTAGTCGGTTCAGAGGAAGATGTGGTCGGTTTGCGTACAGATATTAGAGATGAACGTTTGTATATTTATCCGACTAAAGCCTCTGCTGAAAAAGCTCAAGAATTATTTTTAGTTTTAGCGAGTGATATTAATTCAGTTTACGATACTCCACGTATCTACAACACCTTGATGCGTAACTGTACTAACGAGATTACGAGACGAGTAGAAGATATTTCAGATGTTGATTTTCCTTTAACATGGAAATCTATTTTACCTGGTTATTTTGATGAAATTTTATATGATTTAGATTTAATTGATACTGAAGCTAGCTTTGAAGATATTAAAAACCGTTATTATATCAACAATGATTCAGTCAGCAGATTAGACAAATCCTTTAGTCATGACTTACGAAAAAGATAAAATTTTTTATTTTGAAATGGTACAAACTTTGTTTATTTATATGATGGGGATTGGTGAGACATTTCAGATGTAATACAAAGTTTTTTAAGATGTTTATATATAAATTTCTGACTTTTAAGCTTTATATGCTATGGTATATGTAATAATATCTAAATATGCTGTCAGACATAATAAAACAAATTACTGTTAAAATCGAAGAAAGATTACAGCATCTTGGCGTAGAAAAAGCCGTAGTCTTATTAGAGAGGACTACAATATCATCTTTCGGCGAGTACTCTACAAACGTTGCTATGAGGTATTCTCGTGAACTGAGTCAAAATCCTTTAGAGCTAGCTGAGTCCTTAGCTGTTTTTTTGAATGACTCCCAAATTGTTGGGGTAGAGAAGGTTGTTTTTATGAAGCCTGGGTTCATTAATTTTTACTTTACCACATTAGCAAAGGTTCAGCACTTACAGACTATTTTAGAAAAACGAGATCAATTTGGAGAAAATGATAAGCTTTCCGGAGAATCTTGGGTTATAGAGCATACCTCGCCAAATCCAAACAAAGCAATGCATCTTGGACATCTAAGAATCAATTTAGTTGGAATGAGTATTGTGCGCCTGCTTAAAACTTCTGGTGCAAAAGTTACTTCAGATGCTGTTTATAACAATCGCGGTATTGCAATTGCTAAAGTAATGTACGGTTACCTTGCTCATAAAAAAAAGAAGGTTGATATGCCAACTGATATTATCTACTGGTCTGAACATAAAGATGAATGGCTTACTCCTGAGGAAGAAGGTGTTAAGTCTGACATATTCGTAACACAATGTTATATTCTTGGTGAAAAAGATTACACTTCTGATGAAGGTGCCGAGTCTTTAGTGAAACAGTTGGTAGTAGATTGGGAGAAAAATGATGCAGTCACTCGTCAGTTATGGGAGCTTGTATTAAAAGTTGCTTATGAGGGTATTAATAAGACTCTGAAGCGGCTCGGTAATCACTGGGATAAAATCTGGTTCGAACATGAGCACTATTTGGAAGGCAAACAGCATGTTCTAGAAGGTTTGAAAAAGGGTGTGTTTAAAGAGCTTGAAAATGGTGCTATCTTGACGGATCTTGAAGAAAAATATAATCTCTCGGATACGATTTTACTCAAACAAGACGGTACGTCATTATATATTACTCAAGACATAGCCATGACCGACCTTAAAAAGAAAACTTATAATGCCGAC
>CAZEUI010000009.1:0-16654 GCA_964515625.1 uncultured Candidatus Saccharibacteria bacterium | reverse complement strand
AAATTGGTGTGGGTCATAGGTCCGGATCAATCATTGGCAATGAGACAGCTGTTTGCTGTTTGTGAACAGCTCGGAATTGGCAAAAAGTCTGATTTTAATCATGTTTCATATGGTTATGTTGGATTAAAAGATGAAGATGGTGCATTCAAAAAGATGTCTTCTCGTGCCGGTACGGTTGTTCTGATTGACGATGTAATTAATACTGTTAAACAGACTATTCGAGAAAGATTTGATGAAGAAGAAAGACATGAGGAGTCAGTTCGCGAAGATCTTTCTGAAAAATTAGCATTAGCAGCACTTAAATTTTCCTTCCTTAAATCTGATCGAAATCAAGGTCTTGCTTTTGATATAAATGAATCTGTTGACATACATGGTGATTCTGGAATGTACATAATGTATGCATTTGTAAGAACACAATCAATTTTAAGGAAAGCTGAATCTGAATATAATAACTCTTTTGTTAATCCTGAAAAACTAGGTTATGAAGCTGAGTTGGTCAGAAGTTTACTTTACTTTAATGATGTAGTTATAAAATCAACGACAGATTTGTCGGTACATCATGTTGCTCAGTATCTTTTGGAAATTAGCAGTGAATTTAATAGCTGGTATGCAAAGGAAACTATCCTCGATGGCTCCAATGAGGAGGCTTGGAGATTAAAAGTGGTAGATGCTGTTGCGGTTACTCTTAAAAATGGTTTAGCTCTTCTCGGTATAGATACTGTTTCAGAAATGTAATCTCATGTTTAATAAATAATATGAAAATAGGTCGTATTACAGAAGCTCACCGTACTAATTTTACAGTGACAGAAAATTCTAGAGAATATATAGCGACTGTACGTGGAGTTTTTCATGCTGATGGAGATTTTCCTAAAGTTGGAGATTATGTCTCTTTTGATATTTTAGGTGATGAAAAATCAGTGATTGAAAAAGTCATGAAGCGTAAAAGTATCATTAAGCGTAAAGAGTCAGATGGGGAGGGTGAGCAAATTATAGCTTCTAATGTAGATTTGATTTTTATTGTGATGGGTCTTGATGGAGATTTTAATATTAGCAGGCTTGAGCGTTATTTGTTGCTTGCTGAACAAAGTAACATCCCTGCAATAGTTATTTTGAATAAGACTGACGTCTCTGACGAATATTTACAGAAAGTTGATAAAGTAAAAACGATTGTTGGTAAAACTCCTGTTTTAGCAGTCTCAGCCCTTACCGGTGTAGGGATGGGTGATATTTTAAAATACTTGTCTTCAGAAAGTACATCTGTACTACTTGGTTCTTCTGGAGCAGGAAAATCGACCATTACTAATTGGTTATTGTCAGAAGATAGACAAGAGGTGAATGATATTCGAGCAATTGACAGTCGAGGAAGACATACGACAACCTCACGTCAACTATTTACTTTGCCTCAAGGTGGATTTCTGATTGACACTCCTGGTATGAGGGAGCTTGGTGTGCTAGAAAGTGATACTGGTGATGAGGTTGAGGTCTTTAACAGGATAGAAGAATTTTCTCGTCAGTGTAAATTTAATAATTGTGACCATGATAAAAGTGCAGGTTGTGTAGTTGTTAAAGCTATTGATTCGGGAGATTTGACTGAACGAGAGCTTAGAAATTATCACAAACTCCTTCAAGAAAGAGACTTTTCTGAACGTAAAGACATAAAAGCTTCAGTTAGATATGAATCTCAGAACACCAGAAGACGAAAGCAAATTGACTCTGTAGAGAAACGTAAACGATTTAGTAAAAATTAGTTTATAGTTGTCTCGATTAAGTTTGGTAGAATTATTAGTGACTTGAGTGTATACTGATTAAAATAATTAATAAATTTTCACGTAATATAAATATATGCAAGATGACAGAAAAGAGTCAGTAGCTAATTCAACATCTCCGCAGACTGAAAGTGCTTTATTGAAGGACTTAATGATTCCTGCTTCGATTATTATCGCAGGGTTATTTATTGGAGGCGGTATGTATTTTGGAGGCGGTTCATCTCCGCAGAACGGGCAAGTTGATGATCAGAGAGTTGTAGCGGCACCAAAAAAATCTGACAACACAGATAAAGTTAATCCTGTTACGTCAGATGAACATATAAAAGGTAATCCTGACGCCTCAGTTATGATTGTCGTGTATTCTGATTTTGACTGCCCATTCTGCAATCGATTTCACGATTCAATGACGAAGATTATCGAAAAAGATTCTGATTTAGCTTGGGTTTACAGACAATTTCCTATTGAACAACTACATCCACAAGCAACTTCTGTAGCAATGGCCTCCGAATGTGTTGCTGAGATTGGTGGTAATGATGCTTTTTGGATATTTACAGATGGATATTACGCTGCTCGTGGGTCTGGCGACAAGACTTTGCATAGTGAACTAATTTTTAAATTGGTTGACGAGGCTTCAGTTTCTCAATCTTCTTTTACAGAGTGTTTTGAAAGTGGTAGGCACCTTGAGGATATTCAGTATGACTTAAGCAATGGAGCCGCTACTGGTGGAGGTGGTACTCCTTGGAGTATTATTATTGGTCCAACAGGGAAGACTTACCCTGTTAATGGAGCTGTTCCGCAGCAGGTTATAGAACAGATGGTTGAAGTTGCTCGTCAAGAAGCATAGATATGTTTGTAACTGTATTTAAGAGGGTATTTTCCCATGTTAGATACATATTGGTGTTTTAGGAGTTACGTTTACTGTGTTAAGCGTGGCTCTTTGGTTTCCTAATATAAGTCTTGTTATACAAGTCTTCTCCTCAGACAGCGTTGAGTTAACAACGAAAGTTTTGTTGATTTTGCGTTTTTATGGTTCATTTTTCACTAACTTCTCGTTACTCTCTCTCTCTCTCAGACTTTTCTGTTAGCGACTTCTGCTTTATTTGGAATAAATATCGCTTTTCTGACTTACTACATCAAACGTCGTCAAAAAAAGTAGGTAATACTAAAACTTATCTGGCAAACATTGGAGGTTTAGTTAGTTCTGCTTTAGGTATTGGTTGTGCCGCTTGCGGGTCAGTCGTGATTACGACAGTGTTAAGTTTGTTTAGTGTTGGTGGACTGATACTCTTATCGCCTTTGCAGGGTGCAGGGTTTGGGATTTTAGGAATAGGGTTACTTGTTTGGTCAATTAACAATCTTGCTAAAAGGGATTATAACCCGTTGGTTTACTCTACTGATTTGTAATCATTTGTTTCAGATATTTTCTTTGAGATTAGGTAGTGCAATTTTAAATAGAGATACGGTGCAATTGAATAAAGTATAATCATACTACTATGAAATATATAAAAATACTGGGATTAATTATTGTTTGTATAATGGGTCTGGCTTATTACTTCATCATTTACGATGCTTATTTACCTGTAAAAACACTGCCTATGGAGAAGGTTGTTGTTGCTACTCCTGAGCTAATTAAAATTAACAAGAAAAGTTTGTCAGGAGTTGGAACTCTTGAAGAAATACGACTTCGTGACGAGGATCTAGAATGTAAAATTTCTTACGAAAATATTGATCTTGTCGAGGGGACTTATTTTGTTAGTAAGGGAAATCTTAGAGGTGATTTTTTATCTGACTCACCAGAATTAGACGGTAAGATTTTGTCTTCAGTTGTCATAAATAATTCGACTTTGTATTTCTGGTCTGAGATAGATGAAGAGCTTTATGGGGTAAAAACCAACGTTTTAAAAGATAGAGATTTGGCATTCGAAAAAAGGAACAGTATTCCTTTTGGTGTAAAACTTAAATATGATTGTAAAAAATGGGAAAAAGTAGACAGGAGTTTATTTATCCCTCCGTTAGATATTTTATTCAAAGATGAGAATGCTCTGTTTGAGTCAGATATGGAATATGGAACTGTTTATGAAGAGGGACAGTTGATGGAATTTTAATTAAATTTATAAAAAGAGTAAACTTGAAAGTTTACTCTTTTTATAAATTTATTACAGACTCTTAATAATAGTCTTTTTCTGCATAGATCGAGATAGTTCGTCTTTTACGTGCCTTCCCTTTGAAAGCATGTTTGTGAGAGCGGTAAATCTTACGGATGATGAATTTTTCTGACAGGAAGGCTACTAACGCCTCTTCACTGTAAACAAACTCAGCTACGCCCATTATAGGGTGTATATAGCTACCTTCTTCTTGTCCCGGACGCTCTTTAATCAGTCTTTCTGTGTGAATATCTTTGTCTTTGAGAAAAGTTTTTATGAAGAAGTATCCTCCAGGTTTTAATGTTCGAAAGATCTCATTCCTGTGTTGCTCTCGAGCTTTTTCATTCAAGAAGTGCGACGTCATCATGTCCAATGCAAGTGATTGAGAATTATCTGCAACGGGTAGAGGGTTGCCGACATCGCCAACTTCATATTTGATTGAAAAATCAGTAGAAGCTAATTTTGCTTGTGAGATTGCTGCAGAAGAGATGTCAATTCCAATTCCTTTCATTCCAAATTTCAGGGCAAGAAAGATTAAGTTACGTCCATTGCCACAGCCTACATCAAAAGCACTAGCTTCATTTGAGAGAAGGTCTGTTCTTTCCCGGCGCACTAACCATCGAGTAAACTTTGCAAGATCTTCACTTTCTTTGGTTGAAAGTTTTAGGAATTCAGGTTTTGTATATTCTCTATCCCAGAACGTAGCACCGTGAACTTTGCGTTTTTTCTTTTTGACGAAATTTGGTTTTCTTGCCATATGTATTATGTATGAATTTACGACACTTTTTACTTATTGTCTAGTGTTTTTACGAGAAAAGTATTAGCGAACCACTTTGCTCCCTCCACTATGAAAATATTTAGAATAATCCAGAGAGTGATGAGTCCAATCCAAGAAGGGGATAGTGATTCGACTTCTAAGGTGTCTTTAAGGAACGGTACTGTGAAAGTTAAAATCATGAGTAGCACTCCTACTCCGACACCGACTAGGAGTAGTTTATTTTCTGTTAATGAATAATGGAAGATTGGTCTACTTAGATCTAAAAATGAGAATGAGATGAAGAGTGTGTACAGTCCGAAGCATGCAAACAAGATGCTTCGAGCAAGTTCTACAGGAACGCCGGATTGTAATAATTCGTAATATAATGCAAACAATAAAAGCGAGATGACAATACCGATAAAGATAGTCAGGAAAAGAACCCGAGGGTCAAAAAACATTTTACTGGTCCTTTCAGTTTCTTTCATTTTTTTCCGGTCAAAAGCAAAGGCTATCGCAGGAATGCTTCCTGTAAATAGGTTTACCCAAATAATTTGTATTGCTGTGAGCGGTAGAGCAACATTCATGATTAATGCTCCTCCGATAAGAATTAACTCATCTAAAGCATTGGACATTAAAAAGACAAACATCTTCTTAATGTTGGATAAAATTTGTTTCCCTTCCTCTATTGTCGAAACAATTGTATTGAAGTTGTCATCAAGGAGGATTAAGTCGGAGACACTTTTTGCGACGTCACTACCAGACCCGACAGCAATTCCAATATTTGCAGCCTTAAGTGATGGTGCATCATTCACACCATCACCAGTCATTGCAACAACTTCTCCCTGTGCTTGGTGTAGTTTCGTGATACGCAACTTGTCTTCAGGTGTGACTCTGGCGTAGATATCAATACGATCTAATACTTCTATTAGCTCCTCGTCGGACAGCTGACGTAATTGCTGACCTGTTAAAACATCTGCCTCAGTCACATCCCATCCTATCTCTTGAGCTATAGCGAGAGCTGTACCAGGAAGGTCTCCTGTTGCCATGATGACTCTTGTCCCATAACCATTGATGCGCTTAAGTGCTGCAGGAACTTCTGGTCTAATTGGGTCATGAAAGCTTAGTATTCCAAGGAATGTAACGTCCTTTACGTCATCAGTGGTGATTGAAGATTCTTTATTTTGAGGTGTCAGTAATCCTACTCCGAGCACTCTTCTTCCATGGCGAGCATGTTCATCAATAGAGTATAAAAGTTTGCTTCTTATCTCCTCAGATAAGTGTGAACGGTTAATAATGATATCTGGTGCACCCATTACAACATGTGGGTCAGCAAATTGATTGAGATGGGATGGTAAAAATTTTTTAGTGATACGAACTACTGAAAATTTATACTTGGAGTTAAAAGGAATTCGGACTTGGATGTCAGACCTTTCTGTAGCGGTATGAATGATATTGTGGTTTGCAGCTGCTTTAACTATATTGGTTTCGAGACTGGGACCACTTAATACCCACGATTCATGATTATCTTCAGGGTTCTCTATCATCACATCGCATGAGCAGAGTGCGAGATTGAGAATTTCTTTCTGTTCTTTATTGAAATTATCTTGATGGTTACTTGGGGTGAAATCATCAGCTGTCAGTTGTGAAACATTGCCAATGTCTACTAATTTCATGTCTGCTTGGGTCAAAGTTCCTGTTTTATCAGTGATGATCAAGGTTGTTGAGCCTAAAGTTTCTGCTGCTGACAGACTGCGCATGATTCCTTTTTTCTTGGCGATACGTTCAACTCCAATTGCAAGAATAGCAGTTAGTCCGATAGGTAAAGCCTCAGGGACAGATCCTACGAGAACAGCTATTGAAATAAGGAGCATTTCATAAAGTGGCTGGTCATTCATGATTCCAATTGTAAAAATTCCAGCTACTGCAAGAGTTGTTATAACAATGATTACCCAGGTAAGCTTTTTCAATGCTTTTTGTAATGGTGTTTCTTCGGACGTTGTCTCATTAACAAGTTTAGCCAACTTACCTATTTCCGTATCATATCCTGTAGAAGTAACTATAGCGTATGCTGAACCGTTTGTTCCTAATGTTCCTGCGAAAACCATGTTGATTCTGTCTGGTAGTGGAGCTGTTTCAGAAAGGGTTCCTATGTCTTTTTCTACAGGCAATGATTCTCCTGTTAAGATTGATTCATCTGTTGTAAAACTTATTTCCTTAACTATTCTTCCGTCGGCAGTAATGCGAGAACCATGAGTAATATGCATGATGTCCCCAGGAACGATTAATCGAGGGTCTATTTCAATCTCTTTACCATCTCTGATTATTCTTGTGCGGTGTGTAATATATGAACGTAAGTCCGTAATAGCTTTTTCAGCTTTAGATTCTTGTATAAAACCCAAAATAGCGTTTGTTATAACAGCTAGAGCAATAATAGAAGTATCAATCCACTCATGAAGGCTTGCTGTAATAGCTGCAGCGATACAAAGGATTATGATGAGAGGACTGGTAAACTGCCTTAAGAAGATTGCTGTGGAAGATTTTATCTTTTGTGACTCAAATACATTTTCTCCAACATCCTTCAAGCGTTTCTGCGCCTCTTTGTCAGGAAGACCATTTTTAATATTGGTTTCAAGGGTTGTTAAAAGTTCATCAGTTGTATCAGACCATGGACTATGTGGGGTTTTAAACATCTTTCAAGTGTAACAAATATTTACTTATTAATTGGTTATTCGGTGTGGGTTAGTGTGGTACACTTGCAGTTATATGAAAAATCCATGGGTAATTACAATAGTTGTTTTAGCAGTATTAATAGGAGGGTCTGTTTTATTCTCTGGCAAAGCTGTAGATAAGAATAATGAAGGGGTAGAAGTTATGAGTCATATTAAGGGTAATTTAGATGCTGAAATTAAATTAGTAGAATATAGTGATTTTGAATGTCCTGCATGTTCATCATTTCATCCAGCGGTAATCCTTGCTCTAGATAAGTTTGGTGAGGATATAAGTTTTGAATATAAGCATTTCCCTTTACCTATACATAAAAGTTCTCAGACGGCTGCCTTAGCAGCAGAAGCTGCGGCTCAGCAAGGGAAATTTTTCGAATTTCATGATTTACTCTTTATACGACAATCTGAATGGACAAAATCTGCAATTCCAGCAGCTGTATTTGTTCAGTATGCTGAAGAACTTGGTTTGGACGTTGAAACATTCAAACGTCACACAAAATCAACACTCTTGAGAGATAAGATTATGGATGAGTATAAAGAAGCTGTCGATTTGAAGTTGACAGGAACTCCAACTTTCTTTTTGAATGGTGAAGTGATGAAGTTTAGTTCATATCAAGATTTTATCACAATGATAGAGTCAGCAGTTAACGGAACCTCATCATCAACTGCAACATCAACGACAGATTCAGGTCCTGCTATTAAATTTGGACTATAATCTAAACTGTGATTAAAAAAATAATAACGCTGAATATAAAAGATACACCCAATGAATTGCTTCTTAGAAAAGATATCGAAGGTGCTTGTGAAGATAAATATTCAGTAATTTTCGCTAACTCTAATGATTGGTGGATACAGGTTAATACGAATGATGTAAAGATTATGTCTCCAGATGGTGAGGTTAATATAAAAGACTCATTTGTTTTTATTCGAGTAAGAGGGAAAGATTCTGCTTTCGTTGCGTTAATCAGTCATATCTTAAAGTTGTCCGGTGTCGATTTTACTGATTCTGGGAATGAGTATCATTCAGATTTTACGGATAAAGCATTCGCTATTCCAAGAATAGCTTTTCATGGTTTTCCTGTTCCTGATACTATTGTTGTTTCGCTTAAATCATTAATACAGAATATAAAAAGTATTGAAAGTGGTTTTGAATATCCATGTGTCGTAAAGGGTGATGGTGCAAGAGGTGATAACGTAGTTGTTGTAAGAAATCGGATGGAATTACTAGATTTTGCTGAAAATGGCAATAAAAAACCTTCACTCATAACGATTCAGAAAATAATTGATAATACTTATGATGTGCGAGTATTGTTTATTAATGAAGAGTTTTTAGGTGCTGTTCGGAGGACTAGGTCTGACAAAGAACCCTTTCTTAATAACGTGTCAACTGGAGCAGATGTTGCTGTTGATACGCTTACTAAAGCAGAAGAGGATATGTGTAGAGAGGTAATGAAAATAAGTTACCTTACGCTTTGTGGAATAGACTTCATAAGAACTCCTAATGGAATTGTATTTTTAGAGCTCAACAAATCTCCTCAACTAGGAGGAGTCCGTAGTGTTATTCCAGATCTTTCCGTAGGAAAAGGGCTTAGGTCTTTAATCGACAAAATAAGAAGATAATATTCCTCTCCACATTTCTTTTAGTTGTTCATAGCCTTCAAATTTGTTCGCGATGTAGTCAAAGCCAGGGTTTGAATTGATTTCTATTATTTGAAAGGTTTCTGGGTTTGTGATATCGCTTGCAAAAATATCAACTCCTAATACTGTTGCTGACAAACCTTTAGCTAATTTATTCGTCCATGTTGATACGTTGGGTGGAATGTCCTTTTTGAAATAAACTTCATTGTGTTTGTTGTCTACAGTTGTGCTTGTTAAGTGTGTTTTTATTTTTACACCTTTTTCTAAGATTGTGTTGAGTGTTTGATTTGAATTTACTAGTTCGTCGTTCAAGAATTCTATATCAAGTTCACCATTTGGAAACTTGATATTTTTTATTAATTCACAGACTTTAGAGGTTCCGTCACCTGTTACGTAACAATGATTTTTAGAATGGACTATTGTAGCTTCGCCATTAGTGAATAAAATCCTGTATTCAACATCCTTAACTATCTGTTGAATACAGAAATTATTTCCTTTTCTATGTTCTGCTACAGACGCTTTAAGAAGTTGAGGATGATTTTTTATATATACTATTCCACGTCCCCTCATTCCCTCGCTAGGTTTTAGGATTACAGGGAAAGTTATCTTAAGACTTAAAAGTTCTTCTTTTAAGGTCTCAACTTGATGTTCTTCTGAAAGAAAATTATATGAAGATAAGCACTTGTAGCCCATCTTTTCTAATACAGATGCTGTTCTTATCTTGTCTTTAAAAAGTGCTGTGTGCCACCTTTGGTTTGATGGGTAGTATCCAAAACCACCGCTATTTGCAATATAGAATTTATTTCCGTTTGAAATCATTAAAATGAGTCCTGTTTCTGTTGTTGCAATATTGGTAACTTCATAACCAAGTTTGGTAGCAATATCTTGTAATAGTGTCTTGTCCGTAAAATTATTTTTATTCATGTGTGAATGTAATGTACCACAGTGTTTCAATATGTATAGATAATTAAAAAGTCAAGAGTTGATTTTGACAACTTGTGTGTTCTGACGGATATTTGTCTGTATTTCAGTGTATGATTTGTTTTGCCAGAAAGAGATTGGAAGTTTTGGACTTAATTTATTAAGTCACTTTTATTTATACTTAATTAACACATGAATAAAGAAAAAAATATTATTGTTTACGTAATGAATTTGCCTGTAGGAACTGTGGAGGCTCTTCGTGAACATGAAAAAGAGTTTGGAAAGACTTTACGAATTATGTTACTGAGAGACTCTTGTTTGAAATATAAGAAGTCGGAATCTGAATTCAAGGGTCTAGATATATATAAGACATGTGATTTTGCTGACCCTGAAAGTATTGCAAAGACTCTTCTTCCGTATCAAGATGAGCTACTCGCTATAACTTGTCGGTCTGAGCAAAGCTTGGCTCGTTTTTCAAAAGTTATTCCACACGTACCGTACCTCCAAACTCCAAGCACAGAATCTTTGAAATGGGCTAGTGATAAATACGAGATGAGAAAACGGTTACGAACCTATGATAAAAAAATCACTCCGAACTTCACTCTTGTAAAAGAAAATTCAAAAATAGAACGTGATAGGGTTATTAAAAAAATTGGTTTCCCGATGATAATTAAGCCTGCGAATATGATAGCCAGCTTGTTTGTTATTATTTGTTATCATGAAGAAGATTTACAAAAAAATCTACAAAATATTTTTAGTAAACTTGAAAAGGCATATGCTGTAGACCTTAGGCTCGAGACTCCAAAGATTATAGCTGAAGGATTTATGGAGGGAGATATGTATTCTGTTGATTCTTATGTAGATTCTCGGGGGAACATAAATCATTGCCCGCTAGTTAAGGTTACTACTGGAAAAAACATCGGTCATGATGATTTCTTTAATTATTTACAAATGACTCCAACTGGTCTTAAGCAATCGACGGTTGAGAAAGCTAGAAAGACTGCTGAAAAATCTATTCATGCACTTGGATTACGAAGCACTATTGCGCATATTGAAATGATGAAGATTGATGATGAATGGAAAATAATTGAAGTAGGTGCAAGGATGGGTGGGTTTAGACATGTCTTGCATAAACTCAGTTGTGATATCAATCATTCTTTAAATGACATTTTGGTCAGAGTTCCTAAGAGAACAATTGTTCCAAAAAAGTGCAAAGGGTTTGCTTGTGCTATGAAGTGGTTTGCGAAAAAAGAAGGTAAGATCGTTGAATTGAAAGGGATTAAGAAAATTGAAGGGCTGGAATCCTTTCATCAAATAGATGTTAGATTAAAAGTCGGAGACAAAGCTCTTTTTGCTCGGAATGGAGGTCGGTCAGTATTTAATCTTTTTATGTACAATGCAGATCGTTCTAAATTATTAGCAGACATCAGGCGTGCTGAGCTACTGATCAATATTAAAATTGGTGACAGGACTAAAAGGAAGATTCTTGAAGATGAAAAGTAGAGTCTGGTTTGTTATAAAGTTATTCATAATGGTAGTGAGCAAAGCTTACCACCATTTGTTATTATTAAGTTAATGTTTAGAACTCGTGATTTTATTTTAATTCTGACAACCGTATTATTTTTACTGATGTCTATAGGGGTTACTCTCTGGAATCAAAAAATTGAAATGTTATCTAGTGTTGAAGTGTTAAAATTAACAGATGTTAATGATAAAGAGTTTACTGCCCAGATTCCAGATACTCAAACTTTATCTCGATCTGAAAACATATCCGCAATGCGTAAAAAAATTGCAGAAAGTGGTGACTTTTTGGTTACGACGCAGGATATTATTCTGGATGACGAGGCTTTGATATCAGAAACAGAAAACCTTGATACTATAAGTGACGGTACAAGGTTAATTCAGTGTCCGAGATACGAAAAGTTTGCAGGATTTTGGCCCAACAGAGGTGTGCAGTTTGATATTGTTGATGAACAGAGGGTTGTATTTATTGAATCGATTTCTGAGCAAGCTATTTCATCTGCAACTTCTTCAAATATTTTATCTCAACCTTATTCTCAACGTAAAGTACTCCTATCTCTTCCGTTAGTCCCTTCACGGATACAAAATAATTTTTGTATCAATACCGATGTAATAGGTATTGCAAAAGATGGATCCTTAATCAGAAATAATGAAGCTAGTCTGTATGGTGTGTTTGGACCAGAGACAGTAATTGGTTATGCGTTAGATGGATTTCCTATTTACGGAAAATCTTCAGCTGTTTCTGATGAGTGTGGAGGTTCTGTTGTGAACGGTTTTTATCAATATTCTCTTTCTGAGAATCGTGATGAGATGTTAAATTGCTTCATGGCTAAACCGATATCCCTATAAGTTATGGCTACTCTAATTATTGATATAGAAACAGTTGGTTATGACTGGGAATCTATCTCTCTATCTAGTCAGCTAAGTTTAACTAAATGGATTGGTAAAAATGATGACTCTCTTGAGTCTAATGAGATATGTCTTCAAAAGGTTAAGAATAGGTTGAACCTGTCACCATTTACTGCACGTATTGTATCTTTGGCACTTTATGATGTGGAACGTGATATAGGTAGTGTTTACTTTACTTCAGATAATCCTGATAACTCATTCCAGACAGATTCGTTTACAGGAAAGGTTAGATGTGAAAAAGAAATGCTTGAAGATTTTTGGGATGGAGCAAGAAATTATGATAAGTTCGTAACGTTTAATGGTAGAGCTTTTACAATACCGTTTTTATATCATCGGTCAGCCATTAATAATATTCGACCCTCGATTGATATCTCAAAGATTCGTTATCTTGATAGACAGCCCTTTCCTCATCATGTTGACCTGTTAGACGAGTTTACTTTTTACGGAATGATGCAGAAACGTCCGTCATTACAAATCCTTGCTGATGCTTATGGGATAGAAGCTGAAGTCTTAGTGAATGGTGATAAAATTTCTGAAATGTTTCGTCAAAAAAAATTTCGTGATGTAGCTCTCAGTAGTACAAATGATGTTCTTGTAATAAAAGAATTATATGAAAAATGGAGGGATTACTTAGCTTCGCAATTCCATATAGATAAAAATGAGTTATAAGTCTCACTAAGAGTTTCTGTGTACTATAAGATTGTGGGGAAAATTCTTGACATTTATATTTTTCAGCACTATGTTGAAGAGTTCCGAACAGTTCTTTCATAAATAACCAAGGAGATTCTGATGAATCCTGATAACACTAAGTTAGTAACTCATATTAAGTATTCTATTTCTCAAAAAAAGTTGTTACCTGAATCATCTGCTGATTCAGGTAATCTCGATTATGTTGCACGATCAGTGCTCGATCTTGTATTTTTTGATAAAGTGACACTAGGTATAAAAATCGTTAATGACGGTTTATCGGGCACTAAACCAACATCTGAAAGATTTGTTTTAATTGCTACTAGAGATTGTTCTGAAGAATTAATTTTAAAAAATATTTATGAAAAAGTAATTATTTTTCGGGGCTCAATGACAGATTTCGTAAATGATATCCTGTGCTGTTTAATACCTTTCTTGGTAGAAAATAAGCTGGAATTAAAATTTGCTTAGTAATCAAATACTTATATATTTAAATACGCACTGGACAATAGTCTTGTGCGTATATTTGTTTTTTTCTTTAATGTGAGTAAAAACGGTTTAAGAATATTTATTACAAACCAGTTTTCCAAAAAATTCTTATTTATTAATTTTAACCTTGCCAAAATATAAAAATGTGTTATTGTTCCGATTAATGAATAATTTTAAAGATAACGGCAACAGAGGAGGTAATAGGTTTGGTGGTAAGCCTAGTTTTGGTGCCGGTAGTAGAGGTGGTTTTAAAGGTGGTGATAAAAAATTTGGTGACAAGCCTACACAGCTTTTTTCTGCTACTTGCAGTGATTGTAGAAAAGGATGTGAGGTTCCTTTTAAACCTTCAGGTGATAAGCCTGTATATTGTAGTGATTGTTTTAGTAATAAGAAGCCTGATCAAAACTCAGGCGGAAGGGGTGATGGGTACTCTTCAAGTAATCGGTCTGATTCTCGATTTAGTCCACGACAAGATTCTCGACCGAGTCGAAATAGTCATGCACCACGTCAAGATTTTACAAAGCCAAGGAATAGTGATAATGATCTTAGGTTACAATTAGTTTCAATAGAATCTAAATTGAATAAGATTCTTGACCTTATAAATCCTCCACTTCCTGCAAAATCAAAATTGCAAAAAGGTTCAGAGGGTGAGGTGGTTACTTCTGAAGATAAAGATGCTAAAAAGACAATCGAGAAGAAAGTTGTCAACAAAGCTTCTTTAAAAAAAGTGGTGGAAAATATTGTTGAAAAAGCGCCAGTAAAAAAGGCAGTAGTTAAGAAGGTTGTGGCTAAGAAAGCACCAGTTAAAAAAGTTGTGGCAAAAAAAGCGCCAGTAAAAAAGATAGTCGCTAAAAAAGTTGTCAAAAAAACAACTAAAAAAACTGTTGTAAAGAAGTAACTAAATTCTTTTTATAAAAGAATGTTAAAAACCGGAGTCTCTCCGGTTTTTTTGCTTGACAAGCAGATAAATTTGTTATATTTTCATAGAGTTCTTGAGGAGAAAAAATGAAAAAAACACGTAGTTGTACAGAATACCACTTTGGTGTAGTAAGGATTAGTTCTGATGGAAGTAGGCATGTCTGGGTCAAGTGGACGGATTTGAAAGGTGTAAAGAAGAGGGCTAAATTTGGATATAGATACAAAGGTCGTTCTTCTAGATATCTTCAGCATAGTGGAGCAAGAATTCCTTCTGGAGAGTTTAGAGATGTTTGTAAAAGAATATGGAGCCTAAAAGAAACTTTTGACAATCTGTAAATGATCCTTCCGACAAAACCTCTTATTTAATTAAATAAGAGGTTTTTTTTATTTTTGTAAATGTCATATAAATGATAAAAATATATATCCTTTAAATTTATTTAATGACAAAACCTAATAAAAAGCATCGTTTGCAACAGGAAAGGTGATGTTTCTGTGTCTGATGTGTCAATTGCTCTAACCTTGTCTAAATGGAATGTTTTTCAAGAGATGTTCATGTCTTATCAGCTTTCTGAGTATTTAAAGACTGGGGATTGGAGTCACGTTCTGACAGATGTTGGTGTGTTGATCGTTGAGGAAGAGGCTTTTATTAATGACGGAAAATTACTAGAGGCACATGAAAAATTAGAAGAAATTCGTGCTGACGTACGTTTCTTGAGAGGGGGGGGTAATAAGACAGTCCTCCTGACTGATCTGATGTTAGTTTATTATGATAATATGGAAAAAGTAATTGAACCGTACCTTAAAAAGTGGGTACGAAATAAAAACCCTGTTCACTTTTTGGAGTACGGTTCATGTTTAAGGTTTTCCACGTATGCTTGATCATTTTAAAAAAGAAAAAATAGTTTCGAAATTATCCATTTTTAATAAGTAATACAAATAGACAAAGCTAATGTTTTGTAACATCACTATCGGTATCCCTATAAAAAAATACCATCTCTTTACTTTGTGTCGAAAAAGAAACATTCCAAGATAGACACCAAAACTACCAAAAATAGTAGCCATAAAAAATAGCTTACCTTCTGAAATACGCCGAGCCCCAAGCTTTCGTGATCGTATTTTATCATACATCATAATCATGATTGAAAAAATATTTATTAAAATTAGAGCGATTATTTCTATTGTGAAAACTGATGTCATAAAGTTATTTATCCATCACCACTTAAGGTTACTCATTCTGTAATGTTTGGTTTGTAGCTGGGATAATGATTTATAATCATATCATTGATGCTGATTGAAACAACAATTATTTTAATACTTCAGATATTATTTAGCTATTTACAAAATGACTTTTATTATGTACTGTAAAAAAGGTTTAAGGGTTTAAGTGACCCTTTGTTCCCATTTTGTACAAAAACTTACAATGAGGTATGTAAATGAAAATCGCATTAGTTACTTACAATTCTATTTTTGCTGTAGAAAAACAGGGATGGATCACAGATGATATTTTTGTGATCCAAGATGATAATTATCGTACGTGGTATGTTGACCGATTTGGGTTTGATGCAAAGAATCATTCATTCCAACAAAGAGGTGTGTCTAAGATTGAGAAGGTTATTGGAAATCACTGGTTACAGCTTGCTGCGCATCTCGACGAATTCGATATGGTCTTCATATATGTTGGAGATTCAGGTTCCGAAAGGACAATAAAATTTGCAAAACAGAATCGACTTGATCCTGAAAAGGCTACATTTGTTATGTGTCATTGTAACGAAGATGATAAAAAGTCTTTGATTGCTAGTTGTGGATTCTCTAAGTCGACAATCTTGATGTGTGAATGCGGTGGACAGATTACATTTTCTGTGTTATATGCAGATTTATGTAAAAAAGTTTTTTAAGATAAATAAATTTAACTACTGTCTACTGGATGTCGTGTACGCGAGCTTAGATATTGTTAAAAAATTCCCTTACAGTTTTAAAAATACTTCAGTAATAAATCACCCATAGTAAGAAATGATCATCGGAACAGTTTATTACATCTTTGTTTCTTCAGTGCTAAAAAACTACTGAGAAAGAAATATAGGGGTACTGTATCGAGTCAAATTCCTAAAAAAGTAAAATCACTAATTTATTAGTGATTTTTTATGTTTATGAAGTACTTATGGATTATATTTTAAGACATTA
>CAZEUI010000008.1:0-21209 GCA_964515625.1 uncultured Candidatus Saccharibacteria bacterium | reverse complement strand
CCAAAAAAAGTAAAACACCGAAAGTGGCAAACAAATCGTATTAGTGTGGCAAGGCGAAACAGTCCCGATACACGTGGTATCACTGTCGCCTATGGCGAATATGGTCTAAAAGCTACTTCAGGGTCACGAGTTAGATCAAACCAAATTGAAGCAGCTCGTCGAGTTATCTCACGAACTATGGGTAAGGATGGACGATCATGGATTCGAATTTTCCCAGATCGACCTATTACTAAAAAGCCAGCTGAAGTAAGGATGGGTAAAGGTAAGGGGGATCCTGATCACTTCGTTTTTGAGGTAAAACCAGGTCGAATTATTTTTGAGATCGACGGAGTACCAGAAGACGTTGCTCGCGAAGCTTTCCGAAAGGCGACTGCGAAGCTGCCATTAAAAACTAAGTTCGTGCGTCGAGAAGACACACGTATGTAATTTCTTAAGATAATTGTTTATGACAAACATTAAAGATATCCGAAAGAAAGCCGATCAAGAACTTACCGAGTTGGTACAGTCTGCTCGTGAAACAGTTCGTCTCGAACGCTTCAAGGATAAAATGAGTCGTAAAGCTAGTATAGTACGAAATGCTAAGACAGAAATTGCTCGTGCGCTTACTGAGCTAAACACTCGACGAAGTAAACTAGAAACTAAATAGTAATTATGAGTACTGAACAAAAAACCACTAATGGTCGCGTGCTAAGCGGTAAAGTAGTGTCTTCAAAAATGACAGACACATGTACCGTTGCAGTTGAACGATACGTGAAGCATCCAAAATATAAAAAGTTCTTGCGTCGGACGAAGAAGTTCCTCGTGCATGATGTTGGTAACACAGCTAAAGTTGGCGAAACTGTCGAAATTAAAGAAGTCCGCCCAATCTCGAAGCGAAAATCTTTCGAGCTTGTAACTACAAAGTAATATGATTCAGCCACAAACAATAGTTAAAATTACTGACAACTCAGGAGGTAAAACTGGTCGTGTCTTTAAAGTACTAGGCGGCTCAAAGAAGCGCTATGCTCAACTTGGAGAAATAGTAGTTCTTGCAGTTCAAACTGCTGAGCCACGAAAACAAGTTAAAAAGAAAGATGTAGTTTACGGAGTTGTTGTACGACAACGAAAAGCTTTTCGTCGAAAGGATGGTTCTTATGTAAGCTTTGATGACAACGCAGTTGTGTTGATCGACAAGGAAAAAAGAGAACCTCGAGCAAACCGTGTGTTTGGTCCTATTCCACGAGAGTTAGGAGAAGCTGGTTATCAGAAAATTGTTTCGTTAGCTCCAGAAGTAGTGTAACGAGTAAATATAAATACAATATATGAAAATCAGAAAAGGAGACACTGTAAAAATTATTGCCGGGAAAGATAAGGGAAAAACTGGTGAAGTACTTACAGTCCTAAAAGAAATAAATAAAGTAATCGTTGAGGATATCAATGTTGTAAAGAGAAATCAGAAAAGTAAACAGTCTCGTACACAAGGACAAATCATCGAAAAGAGTATGCCTATTGATGCTTCAAATGTAGCTTTGATGGAGGGTGATAAACCTGTTCGTCTTGGATATATTTTTGAAGGTGAGGGTGATAAGCGAAAGAAGGTTCGAGTAGCTCGTCCAAGTGGAAAAAAGATTTAATCAGAAGTATTGTTAGTTAATAAATAGATAGAGTATGGAAACTGTACAGACTCGTCTCGCATCGGTCTTTGAGTCACTAAAAGGTGATTTTGGATACAAGAATGTGAACCAGGCACCAACAATTGAAAAGGTAATTGTTTCAGTTGGAACTGGACGGATTGAAGATAAGGGTAAGATTACTCTTATTCAAGATCGTTTAGCAAAAATTACTGGACAAAAACCAGCTCCTAGAGCGGCACGTCTATCAATTGCATCTTTCAAATTACGTGAAGGTGACATTGTTGGATACCAAGTAACACTGCGAGGAAAGCGGATGAAGGATTTCCTTAATCGACTAATCCACATTGCAATTCCTCAAACTCGAGACTTTCGAGGTCTTAAAGTAACATCTATTGATGAAATGGGTAATTATACTTTAGGCATCAAAGAAAACTCAATCTTCCCAGAAACTGCTGATGAAGATGTTCGAGATGTGTTTGGTATGTCTATAACAATGGTGACGACTACTAATAATAAAAAAGAGGCTGAAGCATTACTTCGTCACATCGGCATGCCGTTAGTGAAGAGCGAAGAAAAAAAGAAATAGTTTTAAGACTATTTAGAAAACTGGTATGGAGCCTTTGGCTCCATGCCAGTTTTCTTTGTATGTTTACTATTTTAATAGACTTCAGTGACCTCTAAGTCACAACTTTCATTAACCCAGTTCATGTCAAATTCACTTAATTCACGACGTGTTCCATCAAAAATAAAGTATTGATTCGAAGTAATACTTTTGTTAACAGAAGGCATGGAGTTTTTGATCCATTCTTCAGGACAGGATTTTATTTTTTCTGTACCAGAAAAAACAGGCTTAGTTTCTGTGTTATTGAAAATACTAATACAGATAAAAGGACTAAGGCTAAGGTTTTTGATATTGTCGTTAAGGAAGTTGGTAATAATTTCTTTACTGACTCTTAAAATTTTTTATTAAAATCATCAGATTGTTCAGTTGATGAAGGAGTGATATCTTTCTTTGTATTCATAGGCGTGTGTATATTAATTATCTTAGATTATTTTAACATGAATTAATTATGACCTGTCTCTATTCTAGAGATGAAAAATATCTATGTTTAAAATAATTAGCTGTACATTTTTCTAAACTTACTTAAAAGAGTTTTGGATGAAATCAAATAATATTTTATTTTCTAAGTAAGTAATTATTTTTTATCTTAAAGATAAAATGGCGAACAAAAAGATTGTGGCGGGATAGAAAGGGTGTTTTGACGGCTTATCAATGAGTCACTCTAAAGGTCTTTTAGGGTTTTTAAATGATTCATATTCCATGATTAAAGAAAGGGGAGGTTATGTTTTAATTATGGAAGTTGTTATCAGGTTATGGTAATCAAAGCTTAGTTGCTTGATTGTCATTATAATGTTTAGATATTAAAGGATGATTAGTACTGGAGTTTTATCATGAATAGTATAGTTTGCTCTACATACATTACAATTTTAACAATTTGTATATTTTTCGTAGCCTTAAGTGTCGCAGTAGTGGGGTGTATATTTGAAAAACAAAGATAAGGTAAGACTATAAAGCAGATATTTTTTAACAAAGATATACTGCTTTTATTTTATATAAGTTTTAATATAGTATTGTGTGTCATAGACTTGTCAGTGTTAAGAAAAGGTATGTCTCTACACGTAAGTTGTTTAATACTGAGATTTGATGTTTATTGTTGCAATTCCCTTTGTTTCTGGTATTATTTTGCGTAAGACGAGGTGGGGTGTTCTTTTTGTTTTCTGCGGAATTCAGATTGGCTTCTCAGTCGTTGAAGGTTGATAGCAGGTGTTTTTCACCTCACTACTAGCCGGATTTATTCAGGAGTACGTCATCGATTCTAGATGATACGGCTCCATAATTAACATAATACAAATGGCACGAAAGGCTTTAATTATCCGCGCTATGCGGACACCAAAGTTCAAATCGCGTGTTGTCCGACGTTGCAAGCTTTGTGGGCGAGTGCACGGATACATGCGTGACTTCGATACTTGTCGAATTTGCTTTCGCGAATTGGCACACGAGGGATTAATACCAGGAGTAAAAAAATCATCATGGTAGGCGATACAATTGGCGATTTAATTATCCGCTTGAAAAACGCTGGTGCAGTAGGGAAGGAAACAGTTTCATTACCGTATTCAAAACTACGACACGCAGTAGCTGACAAACTAGCAGATGCAGGTTACGTTTCAGCTGTAACTACAAAAGGAAAAAAAGTACAAGAAAAAACCCTTGAAGTGACACTACGTTATGAGAATAAGCTTCATCGGATTACTGGTGTAAAGCGAATCTCAAAACCAGGTCGACGTCTATACACAGGGGTTGTGGATATTCATCCCGTTAAATTTGGAAGGGGACACATGATTCTTTCAACTCCGGCTGGCATTTTGACTAATGTTGAAGCACGAGAGAAGAAAGTTGGAGGTGAACAACTTTTCATCATTTGGTAAATATGAGTCGATTAGGAAAAATTCCAGTAATCATCCCGTCTGGCGTAACTGCTACTTTTACGGATGGTGTACTGACGATTAAAGGAGCGAAAGCTACTCTAACTCGAGTTATCAAAAGTGACATTGAAGTTAAAATTGAAGACGAGAAGATTGTCCTAGTTCCAACAGAAACTGTAGCTGCTAAAGCTCTGTGGGGAACTTACGCTGCTCATGTACGAAACATGGTTAATGGTGTAACTGAAGGTTTTACAAAAATTCTAGAAATTGAAGGAGTAGGATACAGAGCTGAGGTTAAAGGTAATGAGGTTATTCTTAATGTAGGATTTTCTCACCCTGTAAACATTTCTATTCCCGAAGGAGTTTCTGTAGAAGTTGTAAAAAGTGTTATCACTTTAACTGGTGCAGATAAAGATGAAGTTGGTCAATTTGCGGCTAACCTTCGAAAGGTTAAGAAGCCTGAGCCTTACAAAGGGAAAGGTATTCGGTACCGAGGTGAGTATATTATTCGTAAGCAAGGTAAGAAGGCTGTATAGTCTTAGTCATATAATATGGAAAAGTCACAATACAAAACACGAATGCGTCAGCAACGTCACAAACGTCTGCGACACAAAGTATCTGGTACAGCTACACGACCTCGTTTAGCGGTATTTAGAAGTAATAAGTTTGTCTACGCGCAACTTATTGACGATGAGACTAATATAACACTAGCTTCAGCAGATTCACGAAAAGAGACAAAAGGTACTCCAGTTGAAAAGGCTAAGGTAATTGGTATTGCATTAGCAAAAAAAGCAATTGAAGCAAAAATAACTGAAGTGGTCTTTGACCGTGGAGGATATAAGTATCAAGGAGCAGTTTCAGCTTTGGCTGATGGTGCTAGAGAAGGTGGATTGAAGCTCTAAATTATTTAACCTAAACATTTAAAAATGTCAGAAATAAAACAGCAGGAAGCTAAAACTGACATAAAGTCAGGAGCTGCAGTGCCAAAAGTGGTACCTGTAGTAGCAACGCCGGCAAAGCCAGCGTCAGCAACCGATGCACCAGCTGCGGCAGGATCCGACCGCGGTCCACGTCGTCGTCGGACTGGTGGTAATGATCGTCGTGGAGGAGCAGGAGGTAACCGTCGTCCTCGTCGAGGTGGTCGTCAAGAACGTCCTCGTCAAGAGTTTGACCAGAAGATCGTCAGTATTCGTCGAGTAACTCGAGTGATGGCTGGTGGTCGTCGGTTCTCTTTCTCCGTTTCAATGGTTATTGGTGACAAGAAAGGAAAAGTAGGAGTAGGAGTCGGAAAGGCAGGTGATACTCAGTTAGCAATTGAAAAGGCTGTCCGTAATGCTAAGAAAGAAATGATTGTTGTTCCGATGACTAAAGAAGGTTTGATTCCTCATGATGTACATATTAAGTATGCATCAAGTGAAGTGATGGTTATGCCAGCCCCAGGTCGTGGGCTTGTTGCTGGTTCATCAGTTCGTACTGTGTTGGAATTAGCTGGAGTAAAAGATGTTTCAGCAAAACTTTTCTCTCGAAGTAAGAATAAACTTAACAACGCACGCGCTGCTGTCGAAGCGCTCAAGCAACTTAAAAAAGGCTAATTTATGCAACTTCATGAACTAAAAGCCTCAACTCCTAAAAAAGCTGCAAAGCGAATCGGACGTGGAGGTAAGCGTGGAAAGACATCAGGTCGTGGTCATAAAGGTCAGACTGCTCGAGCTGGTAACAGTACACGTCCAGAAATGCGTGAAATCATCAAGAAGATTCCTAAGTTACGAGGTCACGGTATAAACCGAGCTCGAACTGTAAATAGTGAAAGATTACTACCAGTTGTTGTTAATGTGTCAGACCTTGAATCTGCTTTTGAAGCAGGTTCTACAGTGACACGAAAGACGCTCGTAGCTGCAAAGGTTATCGAGACTGTAAAGAGGCGAGCACCACAAGTTAAGATTCTTGGAAACGGGACTCTTTCTAAAAAACTTGTGATTGAAGATTGTCAGGTTTCAAAATCAGCAAAAGAAAAGATTGAAGCTGTTGGCGGAACTATTAAATAAGCTTTAGCATAAACATTATGCAAACTTTTCTTCACAAACTAAAAATAATCTTCACTGAACCTACTATCCGTAATCGAGTACTGTTTGTACTAGGTGCATTAGTTGTTTTCCGAGCATTAGCATCAATTCCAATTCCTGGAGTTGATCCTATAGTTCTTGAGCAGTTTTTCACTAACAATCAATTTCTTGGTTTAATGAATATCTTCTCAGGTGGTGGACTAGCGAATCTTTCAATTGTTATGTTGGGAGTTGGTCCGTTTATTACTGGGTCAATTATCATGCAGTTATTAACTGTGATGTCACCAAAATTGAAAGGAATGTACACAGAAGAAGGGGAAGCTGGGCGTGCTAAGTTTACACAATTTAGTCGTATGCTCACTTTGCCATTGGCAGTTCTGCAAGGGTTTGGTTTCCTTACTCTTTTGAAAAGTCAGGGTGTATTGCCAGACTTAACTACTTTTGACTTCGTTTTAAACGTAATCTTGATCGTTGCTGGTTCGGTACTTCTAATGTGGATTGGTGAACTAGTAACAGAATTCGGTATTGGTAATGGTGTGTCAATTATTATCTTCGCTGGTATTGTTTCAACACTTCCTTCGACCTTCGGTCAGCTTATGTACGCATACGATGCTACACAGTTGCCACTGTATATAGGGTTTGGGGTTATTTCAATAGCAATCATTTATGCGGTGGTAGTAATGACCGAGGCGGAACGTCCTGTTCCGATTACTTATGCCAAGCAAAGTCGAGGTGGCTCTACTTACGGTTCAAGTCAGTCTTACTTACCAATGCGGTTGAATCAAGCAGGTGTGATTCCTATAATTTTCGCTTTATCGATTATTCTATTTCCGCAAATGGTCTTGAATATTCTAACTGCGTTCAATTGGCCATGGGTAACTAATGCTAATGAAGTTGTAACAAACTTCCTTAACAATCAATGGGCGTATGGTGGAGTGTACTTTCTCTTAGTGTTCCTATTTACTTTCTTCTATACTGCAGTTACTTTTGACCCAGATGCTGTGTCAAAAAACCTGCAACGAAGTGGAGGATTTATTCCAGGAATTCGTCCAGGAGCTCACACTTCGGAATACTTAGGTGACTTGGTAACACGTCTTACTTTAGTCGGAGCACTCTTCCTTGGAATCATTGCTGTTCTTCCAGTAGGTATGCAGATTGCAACAGGTGTAACATCTCTAGCTATTGGTGGTACAGCAATTCTTATTGTTGTGTCAGTAGTCCTTGATTTAATTCGAAGACTAGACGCACAAATCTCAATGCGAGAGTATTAAAGAGGCTTCGCATACTAAAAAAACATCCCCAAAGGGGATGTTTTTTTAGTATTAATATCGATTTTTAAACGAGTATCCAAGAGGTATCCGGTTTACTCTTTGTTCCCAGACTTCAGAATCTAGCCATTCTCGATATGCATCATAAACTACGATTGCTACTGTTTGAGGGTCTTGTCTTGAGGTGTCTACAATAAGATCAAAATGATTTTTTGAGTAGGGATCAACACCATATAGTGCACGGAAGCGATTTTGTTCATTTAGCATTCTTCCTCGCACTTGTTTTGAAACTTCGCTTAATGAAGTCGAACTGGTTCCTACAGATCTTCGGCTTCTATTGTTGACTGTGTCTTTAAAGATGCGAGCAGTAGCAATATCAATATCTAGATCTAAATACACCTTAAAAGATTCAGGTATCCAGTAAAACCCTAATCGTGAGTCGACAACAATATCATCTCTTTCCCTAAGGTTTCGCAACTTTTCATCGACAGCTGTGTCTAAGGCGTGGTCATCTTGAGCCTTATCGTTGTACTCCTCTAGAGTCATGTGTTTGTCTATAAGAATTTTTCGTACCATTTCACCGGAAGAGTGACGTGTATATTCAAGTAACTCAGCAACCCTGTCTGCAGTGGAAGACTTGCCACTTCCTGGTTTGCCAGAGAGAGTAATGATGTGTTTCTTTTTCATTTGCAAATAGCATAACACACTGTTGCACCGGCGTGAAAAAGTTGCTACTCTCAACAGGTCATGAATGTAGAATTAGATAAAATACGTGGTCATGTTGTTGTTGTGATGGCTCCGATGGGGAGTGGAAAGGGTACTATTATTAATAGTGCTCTAGTAGAATATCCTAAACTGTGTGAGACTGTCTCATGTACATCGAGGTATCCTCGAGCTGGTGAAGTTGATGGTGGTCATTATCACTTTATCACCTTGAAACAGTTCGATAAAAAAATAGAAGCTGGTGATTTTCTAGAGTGGGCAGAATTTGCAGGAAATAAATACGGCACATTAAAGAGTGAGATTTTACCTAAGTTGTCTGAAAAGAATGTGGTGATTGTTGAGATTGAACTTCAAGGAGTAGAACAATTGCTAAAATTACTACCCAGGGAGCATATGACAATTGTATATATAGAAGCCGGAGGATGGGAAGTTCTTCGTGCTAGAGCGGAAGCTCGTGCTCCGATGAATGATCTAGAAATGAAAGCTCGTTATCAACGTTTTTTGATTGAACAAAAATCAAAACCTTTAGCAGACGTAATTATTAATAATAGGACAGACGTCAAAATTGCACAGACGAATTTTTCAGAAGTGATCAAAGAAGCTTATAAAAAATGTAATTAATAAATATGGAACCGATCACTGTTATTTTTATTGGGTCGCAAGGAAGTGGAAAAGGGACACAGATTGAACAATTAGATAAAGTAATTCATGAAAAAGACCCACTTCGGAGAGTTGTGGATATTCAAACTGGACGTCGGTTTCGATCTTTGTGTGCTAAGCATGAAACTTTTGCTGAACGTAAAATTGCTAGAACTCTCGATAATGGTGACTTACAGCCAGATTTTTTAACACATATTCTTTGGGGACAAGCTATGCTTGATCAACTTGATAATAAAAGTCATTTATTGATTGACGGATTTCCTCGGACAGTGCGACAGACTCGGGTGCTCAAAGAAGCATTTACTTTTTTCGAACGAGGACATGTACATATAGTAAATCTCAATACTCCGGAAGATGTGGTTCGAAGACGAATGCAAGGAAGGGCTCGTGCTGACGACACAGAAGAATCGATTGAAACTCGTTTACGTTGGTATCGAGAAGACACTCTGCCTGTATTAGATTATTATCGTGATCACGAAGGTTCGTCCGTACATGATATTGATGGAACTGATACTATTGAAGGAGTACATAAACAGATCGTAGAAGCTTTAAAACTTACATAAACATGATAACTAAAAAGACTTCGGAAGAAATTGAAATTTTGAAAGAGGCTGGCACAAAACTCGCTCTGATTTTAAAAGAGTTGGCAAAAGTAGCGGTGGTAGGAATGACTACTTTATCACTTGATGATCGAGCTATGGAGTTAGTAGAAGAGTATGGTGTAGAGCCAGTTTTACTTGGTTACCACCCAGACTTTGCTGACCGTCCATATCCGGCCGCAGTTTGTATTTCAGTTAATAATTGTGTGCAACACGGTATTCCTTCTGAAGAGATTGTTCTAGAAGAAGGTGACACCGTTAATATCGACATGTCGCTAGCTTACAAAGGAATGATTGTCGATTCAGGAATTACGGTCGGAGTGGGTGAGATAGACGACGAGGCACGTCGATTGTTAGCTTGTACGCAAGAAGCTCTAGCTCACGGTATTAAAGCGGCAAAAGTCGGTGGACATATTGGAGACATCAGCGCCGCTATTCAGACTTTTGTAGAGTCACGAGGTTTTTCAGTAGTAGAAGTTCTATGTGGTCACGGAGTAGGATACGCTGTACACGAAGAGCCAACTATTCCAAACTTCGGTAAAGCCGGAACCGGTCCTGAAATAGAAGTAGGGCACGTATACGCGATTGAACCGATTGTGAATGTAGGGAAACCAGATGTATTTTTTGATGATGAAGGTGATGGGTACAGTGTGTACACACAGGATGAATCCTGGAGCGCCCACTTCGAGCATACTGTAGCGATGACTGAGGATGGTCCTGTGATTTTGACTAAGTAGTTTTTTATTATGAATAAAGATATTGATAATCTTAAGCTACGATCATCAGTTTTGGAATATGCATTAAATATTGAGCATGGAATTAATGAGATTCTTGCCCTAAAATTAGGCATATCAGATAAGAAGCAGACCAAAAATTTTGGAAATAAGGCGGAAATTTCTTTTCAAAGTAAAATAGATATACTCTTTGATATTGGTATTTTAGAAAAGGAGTCTTATAGAAATCTGGAACTACAAATGGTGTTTAGAAATAAATTCCTGCATGATTTACAATTTAATTCATTTTTGTATGCAGTTGAAAATTTGGATTCTGGAATATTAAATCAGTTGAAAAAGTTTTACGAAAATCATAATTCAGTTTTTACTGAACATGATTACGATAAGGCTTACCATTCTCTGTATATGGATAATATTAAGACGATGAGAGAATTATTTGAGAAAGTAAAAGAAGGTATAAGTCACAGAGCAAAACCTTTTCATGAGTTGTGTGAAATTTCAATCACGTGGATTAATTTGTATGAAAACTTTGCGGATGAGATTTTAAAAACTTGTGAAGGGTCAGATTTAGAGCATGAAAATATTCGTGATTTGGTTGAAAAGATTTCAGGTATCTGTATTTTACATACTAAAGATTTAGATAAAAATAAAAAGTTGAATAAACATAAAGAGTTTTTAGGAAGTTTCTCGAAAAAAGATCTGGGTTTTTAGTGTAGGACTCAAAAAAGAACAGAAAAACCTTTGGTTTTTCTCTTCTTTTTGTTATACTGCCGAAACTATGAAAACTCCTCTTAAGATAATTATTTTGATTTTTGCACTAATAATCATTAGTTATGTCCTAATCTCTAAATCAGACACTCAAAAAACTAATTTAGGAGATTATGAGAATATGGTTGATATTGAAGTAGTGAATGACCCTGAGGTTATTAGTTTTGAAAAAAAGCTTGAAGATTACGAAACTGATATTAATGGAGTCAGAGTTCTCGAGCTAGGAGAAGAATCATTACTTGGAGACTCTTCTGTAAATGACATTTCTATCAATGATTTTTATAAAATAATTGCTGGTACCACTACCGACTATGTGGCTGTTGATACCTCGGATTGGAAACTTTATCAGAATGAAGAATATAGTTTTGAGTTTTTGTATCCAGATGATCTAGAGTTAGATATCAGACCTGCTAGATTAGGGAAAGGGGGAATTTTTATTAGCCTCGGTCCTGTATTTGATTTTTCTGTTTTCAAACTAGATAATTTCGATTATCTATATGATGATAGGTTCGTGCGAATAAACTTTTCAGGTGCTAACATGCTCATGTCTATAGATGGAGTTAAGGAGGGCTATTTCCCAGTAATTAATTTTGTTAAAGAAGGATATAAATATAGTTTTGATGGTGGTTTTGGGTCTTCTCAGAAAAGAATAGAAGTATTGATTGCTATAACTAATAGTTTTGAATTCATTTAAATAAGTTTTATAAAAATCCTATTCCAGACCATAAATTTTTTATAGTCTGGACGGGGCTTTTTAGCCACTTTTGTTCTTTTTATATGAGGAAAAATAAATGCATAATTTATTACGCTGGACAACGTCTATCGTCTGTCTACTCACTGCTACAGCCGCCTTGGCAATTGGACCACTAGCTGATAGTTTTGTTTACCCGGTTTATCCTATTAACGACGCTCTGCTACGGCAGGGTGTTTTTTTTAGTTCTTCAAAAAAGAACAGAAAAACCTTTGGTTTTTCTGTTCTTTTTGTTATACTGCCGACACAATATTAAGTATTATTAAACATTATTTATGTCAAAATTACCACAACAGGAACGAACATTAGTGCTTTTAAAGCCTGATACAGTACAACGAAGTTTGGTTGGCGAACTTATTAAACGCTTTGAACAAACTGGTTTGAAGATTAGTGCGATGAAGATGGTTGAGGCTACTGAAGCTCAGTTGCTTGATCACTACAACAAAGACGATGCTTGGTACGAGAAAAAAGGAGCAGGAGTGGCGGAGGAATTAAAGGCTTTAGGTAAGACAGCAGACCGAGAGCCGATTGAGTACGGAAAAGATATTATCCGAACAGTTGTAAAGTACATGATGGCAGCTCCAGTAGTAGCTTTAGTATTTGAAGGAAATAAAGCTGTGTCAGTAGTGACTAAGATTGTCGGAGCAACAGAACCATCAGCTTCAGACGTAGGGACAATCCGGGGTGACTACACAGTAGATTCATACGGACACGCAACTTTAGAAGACCGAGCAGTACGAAACTTAGTACACCAGTCAGAATCACCAGAAGAGGCTGAACGAGAAATTGTCATCTGGTTCAAGGAAGAGGAGGTGTTGAAGTACACAACAGCACAGGAGAGAATCATGTACGATGTGAATCTTGATGGAGAAAAAGAATAAATAAAATAGAACATAAGTTTAAGACTACCTAGGATAACCTTGGGTAGTTTTGTTATACTTATCCTATAATTATTTTTAATAAAATTATAATTCAGTATGGAAAGATTCAATGCTCAAGAAAGAAATAAAAATACACCAGAAGCTATGGTTGAGTCCTTAAAGGAGATGGTGTTAAAAATGTCGGATGATATAAATGATGAGATTCGTGAATTTCTGCCTGAAGAAATTAGAGATGGAGATTTGGTAGATAAGAATGGTATGGTTCGCGAGGAAATGTACAGTTCTGAATACGGTGGTCCGATTTCTCCAGAAAGAATAAAACAATTTAAGCAGTTTATAGAAACCAGAGAGAGGGACTGGAGCGGAGCTGATGATGAAAGAGTACGAAAGTATTTTTACAACAAATATAATATTAGTACCGAGGAAGAGCTGGTCGAGGTGTGGAAAGAAGAGAAAGAAAAGAGTGAAGGGTCTTTGGCTGAGATGGCTGTTACCTTGCTTATGCATAAATTCCTAAAGGATGATTTTTATGTGTTGCGAACAAATCCGTATGATGATTATGCTCACGGTGTAGATAACGTAATTATCGAGAAGAAAACTGGTGCAGTAGTCTGCACTTTTGACGAATACATGGGTTCTGATGAAGATGATAGATTTATCAAAAAGCTCGACCAAGAGAGAGGTAAAGCAATGAAGCATGGAGCTACTGTGACCTACGGTTTAGGTGTTGAGAATGGAGAAGGTGGTGGTAAGAGAAAGATTGTTCCTCAAACAGTGAGAGATATTCCAACTTTCGCCTTGCCAATAAGTAAGGAAGAATCCCACGCTTTGATTTCTGAGCTTAGTGAAGACCTTAATGACGACGTAAGCATGGAAGTCTTTGCAAAAATAATAACATCTCTTTCTGAACAATCAGGCTATTATAAAGAAAATTTACCAGAAGGTTCTCCAGTCTTAGCACGAGTAGAGGACTTTATGCAAGCTCTGTCTGGTATTCAGAAACGATTTGATATTGATGTAAATATTGACGGAGATATCGAATAGTATTCGATTGTGGTATTCGGGGGAAATCTTTTTAGGTGACATTATTATTCGTGATAACGTTATAGATGGAACCGCATTACGTATGTTCCGATTAAATATTGCAAGGGCTGCCTGCAGTCATGGTTTGTGCCGAGAATCATTTTGGAATTTCGAATATCTAAATCAGAAAGGGTGCCCACCTAATTCTCGTATTAGGAGCATGCGTCTGTGGTTTCCTAGAAAAAACGCCTCAATGAGGTGTTTTTTCTATTGCGGGTTGTGAGGTATAATTAGTGTATGAGTGAAAAATTTAACCCAGTAAACGAGTCAGTTGAAAATATTAAGATACCTACTGAAGGTGAAGTGCTGTCTGTAGTAGAATCGTTTCTTGATGGAAGAGAATATTCAGTCGCACAAAAGTTAGAAGATGGTGAAGGTTTATATCTCTTGCGGACAGAATCAGTGGGAGATGATGGAGACAAGGTTGAATATGAGTATCTCAGGGCGGGAAATTATCCTGAATGTGGTTCTATTTCGACGGTAATTCGCGTCGTTTATTTTGATAGAGAAGGAATTCCTGTGGGAGGAGACTCCGTTTCTAAATATGTAGATGGAAAGTGGGTAGAAATTGTTTAATTCTTAATAAACAATAAAAAGAAAATCTTTCACAGGATTGAGAAGGCTTTTCTTTTGTCGGGTTCATATGGCACTTCGTTCAATATATTGGTAGTATAGACTTATGAATACTAAGCTAATGATTATCTTCCTCACTCTATCGGCTGCCCTAGCGGGGGTTAATTATTTAGCAGTGACAGCTTCATTGTATTGGTATTACTGGTGGTTTGATATTTTGATGCATTTTTGGGGTGGGATTATGTTGGGGATGGGAGTACATGCTTTCTCTGGCATTAAATGGCTGCATATTCGTCCAACCTTGGGTACTGTTCTGATGGTAATTTTAATTGCGGTGACAACTTGGGAAACATTTGAGTGGCTCAACAATCTTTCTGGCACTAGTTCTTATTTAATTGATACTCTTCAAGATACGCTGCTCGGCTTCAGCGGGGGATTACTCGCTCACTTTGTGTTACAAGTGTATATAATGAAGTGATATGAGTTCAACATTAGGTTTTTATGGAGGAGTAGGGTCAGTTACAGGTGCTAATTTCATGCTGGACACCGGCAAGTTAGCTGTGTTGGTGGATTGTGGAATGGTACAAGGTGATAAATTTGCAGATGAGAAAAATGCTGCACCATTTATATATGAGCCATCAAAGGTCGATGTGTTGTTTGTTACTCATGCGCATGCTGACCATATCGGAAAGATTCCAAAATTAGTACGTGATGGTTTTCGAGGTGTGATCTATTCAACTGCTCCAACTAAAGAGCTTGCTGAGATTATGTTTCAGGATGCTTTGCACATAATGGAGTTTGAGGCTTCTCGAGACAATAAAGATCCTTTGTATGCTGAAGGGGATATCGATCTGGCTCTCTCGCTATGGAAGACTATCGGCTATCATGAACTTTTAAAACTTGAGGATGATGTGGTAGTGGAATTAACTAATGCTGGGCATATTCTCGGCTCGGCGATGGTACATTTTATTCGGCATGGAAAAAAAGTTGTATTTACCGGTGATGTAGGAAATGTCCCGCAGCCTTTGATGGCTCGTCCAGAAGTTCCAAAAGAATACGATTATATGGTGATGGAAAGTGTTTATGGTGATCGGGTCCATGAAGAGGTGGAGGAGAGAACAGCTATTTTACAGTATTATATTGAAGAGACGATTAAAAAAAACGGAACATTAATCATCCCTGCCTTTTCTTTGGAGAGAACTCAAGGAATATTGTTTGAAATAAATAATATGATTGAATCGGGAGCTATACCTTCTATTAAAACTTATCTGGATTCACCACTGGCTATTAAGGTGACAGATATCTATCGTAGCCGAACAGAGTTCTTGAGAGAAGATGTTCAGAATCAGATAAAAGCCGGTGATGACATTTTCTCATTTGAAGGTCTTTCTTTTACAGAGACTGTCAAAGAGTCTGGTCAGATTGCAAAATTTAAAGGTCCAAAAATAATTATCGCAGGTTCTGGTATGAGTCATGGTGGAAGGATTAGGGGTCATGAAAAACGCTTTTTAGGAGACATTGATACTACCTTGCTTTTGGTCGGTTACCAGTCAGTCGGAAGCGTTGGAAGGTTAATGCAGGACGGTGCTAAGCAGGTTTGGATTGATGGTATGGAAGTTAAGATTAAAGCCCAGATTGCGACTATTAGAGGTTATTCAGGGCATGCTGATCGTAATCAGTTGATAGATTTAGTCTATGCCGGATGTAGTGAGGCAAAACAGGTTTTTGTGACGATGGGAGAAGAGAGAGCCTCGTTATTTCTGACGCAAAGATTACGGGATTATATTGGTGTAAATGCCATAGTTCCTGAAGAAAATGCTGAGATTGAAATTGATTTTTAATGTGATATATTACATTAAAATATACTTAACATTAAAATATACTTATGAATTTTGAAAATCTTCCGGTAAAATCAAATGTTGTGGAAAAATCAGATCCAGTTCTTTCTGAAGATGGGCAAGAGCAAGTAACTGCTCATAAAGAAGAGTCTAGTATTGATGGACAAGAGCAATCGTCTGCTCCAGAAGGAAGGTTTGAAGATGAATTTATCGACGATATTTCAGAATTAGAGGATTCTTTAGAGGGGAATGCACTAGAGTTAACAGATTCTGAAAAAGCTAGTGATGTGTCAGATTTTATTGATTCATATGTAGGCAATGCTACAAATATCGATGATTTAATGGGTTTGTTCGTTGCAACTGAAGAAAAGGGTCGAGAGCTAGGGCAGGTCGTAGTCACACGATCATATTATGGTGCTGGGAGCAATAATACAGAAATATTCGGCATTGGAAATAAATTTGATGGAGGAGAATTTATAAAAGCTGTCAAAGATTCCAATGAGCATCTGATTAATTATCACGGAAATAGTTTACCAGAGTCTTTTAAATCAAAAGTGCTGGAATTTATTTCTGGAGAGAAGCCTGTCTTATCTGAAGATGTGGCAGAACCTGCCCCAGAAGAGCAGTCAAATGTTGTGGAAAAATCAGATCCAGTTCTTTCTGAAGATGGGCAAGAGCAAGTAACTGCTCATAAAGAAGAGTCTAGTATTGATGGACAAGAGCAATCGTCTGCTCCAGAAGGAGAGTCTTCTATTCCTGTTGAAACTTCTCAAGAGAAAGGAAGTGAATTAAACTCTCCTATAGAATCTTTTGCAGAAAAATTACAAGTATATAATGAGATAGAATCTCATCTAAAAGAAGGTCTTGGGAGTGTTCGTTCTGTTGCTGAATTGATTGTTCTAATAAAGGATGTTGATAGTTTTGCAGAAACTACAGGTTTAGACATACCAGGAATAACTGATGAGGGTCAGTTGTATCAAACAAAAACTATGGCAAGTAATGTTGAGAGATATTTGCAAGAACTTATGAATGGGAGTGATGAAAGTCTATTCCTTTCGGGTAAAAGAGTTCCTGGAGTTTTGAAGCAAAAAATTAAAGAAATTCAAGCAAGATAAGAAGTAGCTTCAGTATTTTTTGAAATTTTAATGAACGGGTAAAACAAAAGAAGAATGGAGTCTAGACTCCATTCTTCTTTTGTTTTAGGTATCAATAGAGACTATTTAACAGTTTCTGCAACTACTCGATTAAACGCTTCAGGATTTTCTACTACTAGTGTAGCAAGAATCTTTCTGTCGAGTTCGATGTTTTTATCTTTCAGTGCTTTGATGAAACGACTGTATTTAAGATTGTGAGCTGTAAGTGCTGCGTTGATTCGGACTGTCCATAATCGACGGAAGTCATTCTTTTTGTCTTTTCGGTGAGCAAAAGCGTAAGTTTGTGCGTGATAGATTGCTTCTCGTGCTTGCGCTTTTTTAGTAGAACGACCGAAACGGTATCCTTTTACTTCAGCAAGAATATTTCGCTTGCGTTTTTGGGCCATTAGACCACCTTTTACACGTGCCATAATTGTTCTTTAAAGTTGATAAATGAGCTTAAGCGCCAGTCCTTGGTAGAAATCGACGTGTGATTCGTTTACTTAGGTTTAGAAGCTGTGTTCGCTTTCGAGCGAGCCGTTGCCGACCAGTTTGTCGAGCATTAAAGTGGTTTTGTCCAGGTCGACGGGCTACCATCTTTCCGTTTTTAGTTACTCTAATACGCTTTGTAAATGATTTGTTTGTTTTCATAAATATTGGAATAGTTTTTTGATCGGGCTTCGGCCACAAGGGAAGTGGCAAAGTGAGCAAAATATACCGTATTTCAGGTAAAAAGTCCAGCTTTAAGCTGGTGTCTAGTTTTGAGTGTTGATACTTGACATTATGTTTGCTTGGTAGTTAGATGTAGTGTCTCCTTGTGTTACGGGTAGAAAGTTTAATCTTCAATAGATTATTATCCCTATGTGAGGTGTGATATTGAAATTTGTGTTCTTATGAAAAGGAGTTGAATGTGAGACAGTATAAAGTAAAAAAGAAACTTGACAAAAAGAAGAGGATAAAAACATCTCTTAAAAATAATATAATCAGACGTATATGGTGGGCTGCTGTGAGGAAACTGAAGGGAGTGTCTGTTGAGACTAACTTAGACAGGTTTGAGGAGGATATTTCTGATTATTTTCTCGAGGATATTTTAGCAGCTGCTAAAATAGCTGAACATATAGTAGTTTGGTCAGGTAAGGTGAATTTATGTGACCACGCGTATTTGAAAAGAAGAAATGGCACATTCTTGGCAATTTGTGGTGCACAAGAGTCTAAGCTTTACTTATCAAATCCAAAGAGTTTTAACACGGTTGACCCTAACTGGATCGGGTGGAGGACTGTTAAAAAAGGAGATATGTTGGGAGAACTTCCGAAAAGTAATGGGTTTCTGTCCTAACGCTTTCTCATAGCATTTTGTTATAAAGGCATGATTTAATTAAATCATGCCTTTATCTATGTCTTGTTGTTGTGCTGAAGATAAACAAAAAGACCTGTGTGCTTACAGGCACACAGGTCTTTACAAGTCTTAAATCATTCCTCCTTCTAATAAGTCATCCAGTGACTTTTTCTTTGATTTATTTTCCTGCTTCTTATTATCTTCCCCTTTCTTCTTGTCTGACTCCGGTTTGTCCTCAGTAATTATTTTTGGTTTCTGAATCTTACCAGTCGCCACTCTTTCGATAGTAGCAGTAAATCCTTTTGGACTCTTCTTCATCGGGTCTGCTATCTTGTATTCTGCTGGGATTATTTTCATAAACCGATCAAGACGTTCTCTCAAGAATTTAGGGTCCATGTATTTGTAACGTCCCCAAAGGAATAGATCGACCTTTACTCGATGTCCTTCCTGCAACCATTCCGCAGCCCGCTTGGCTTTTAGTTGTTGGTCATGTTCACCAGTACCAATTTTAACTTGAACACTTTTTGTCTCAGTGACATGAGCCTTAGCCTTAGCTTTGCTCGCTTTACGTTTAGTATCGTACCGGAATTGTCCGAAATCAGTAATTTTTGCAACGGGAGGTTTGGCTTTTGGTGAAATTTCAATTAAGTCCATCTTGAACTTATCAGCTTCTTTGAGGGCGTCTGCGAGGGAGAGTGTCCCTAAATTTTCACCTTCAGGTCCGACAACTCTAAGTTCAGGAGCGCGAATTGCCTTATTGATTCTGGTTCGAGTATCTTTTCCTGAAAATCTTCGTGATGGTGTTCGCAAATTAGTTTTGATTATACAAATAAATAAGTAGAACAAAAATACAATCTAAATATCTTATATTATTGTGCAACGTTTATAAAAATGTATCACACCAATGTTACTTTGCAAGGTTCTATAGGTGCTTTAACTGCGATAGTTGTGGGGGATACTACTTGACTTTATGTGTAAAAGATTGCATTTTAAATAAATTATGAAGCTGTCTAAAATGGTGGTCAGTGTAATATTTATTTTCATAGCGTATTTGACTGTAACTCCTGCCGTAGCTGCAATACCAATATTTATACAGACTAGAACTTCTTTACAGGTGAACATGATGCGTCAGTCTCATTCATTCAGAGTGAAAGAGGGGATTTTTCGGGAGTGACTACGACAGGGAAGCTTTTTTAACAATGTTCCGTCGTCACCTCATTAGTCTGTGCATCTACATCTTTTTTCTATAGACGAAGTATTTTTTACATCTCTGATCACGGTATTATTTTGGCTCAAAATGACACTGTCGCATTATCCATTTATCTAAGCCTCTTGACTTAATACTTGTTAACAAGTGAAAGATTAATATCGTTGTTCACAGGAAACTGATGATATAATTAGGGTGCATGGAAAGTTCCTCTGAGGAAGAAAAAATAACTCCTAAACGACTTGTTCGAAAACGGTCGGTTAAAAAGAGTTTAGATGATGTCTCTGAAAAAAAATCTGTTCGTAAAACAGCAGTTAAAAAAACAGCAGTTAGACGAACTTCTAGAAAGAGAGTTGTTAAAAGTGATGTTGTTAAAAAAGAAAAAATAAATATCTCACAGATTACTCCTTCTGAAGAAGCAAAGGAAGTCTCTCCGTCTAACAAAGTTTCTCGTAAGGCTCCGACTCCGATCGGAGATCAGCAAAAGGTTGTTTATAATCGTAAAAAACGCACAATAATAGTGTTGGTGATTCTTGTTGTTAGTATAGGAACTTCAGCTCTTGTCGGATTTACTGATAACGGTCAAATCGACGTGTTGAAAACTATCGAGGCACGAAACAAAAGAATTAGGACTGGGGAGACAGATGGTCGAGATTCCTTCTCAAGTCAAATTGTTATTCCTGTACAAAAAACTAATGAAGGAAGGGCAGATGGGGGACTGATAGCTCGTGGTACTGGTAGCTCGTCACCTGTCCCTATTCCAAAGGTGGAGGAAAAAGTCTCGTCTTCGACAGCAACGTCTACAAGTCAGATGGCTTCTAGTACCGCAGTCTCTATTGATGACTCAATAGAAGTCGTTACTAGCTCGGCTACTTCAGAGTCCTCTGTAGAAGATTCTTCGATAGAAAACTCTACAAGTACAGATTTTGTAATTTAATTCCGAGAAAAGTTGTTTTTGTCTAAAAATCTTTCTGCACAGGCAGGAGGATATTTTTTATTAAAATCTGGTAGAATGAAAAGTATATGAGTGATGTTCTTAAAAAATTCGTACGAGCAGCAGATTATCTGTCCGCGGCCCAAATATATTTACAAGATAATGTCCTGTTGTCCGAGCCATTAAAACCTGAGCATATTAAGTCAAGACTTCTGGGTCATTGGGGGACCTGTCCGGGAGTTAACTTTACCTATGCTCACCTTAACCGAGCGATTATTGCTCATGACGTAAACATGATGTTTGTATTAGGTCCTGGTCACGGTTTTCCTGCTGTCCAAGCAAACTTGTTTTTAGAAGGGACACTGTCTAAGTATTACGAAAAAATCACACGTGACACGAAAGGTCTTGCGCACATGGCGCATCAATTCAGTTGGCCATATGGTTACCCTAGTCATAGTAATCCCGAAGCTCCAGGAGTAATCCTTGAAGGGGGAGAGTTAGGTTATTCTCTCTCAACCTCGTTTGGAGCTATTCTTGATAACCCTGATTTAATAGTGGCTT
>CAZEUI010000007.1:0-21752 GCA_964515625.1 uncultured Candidatus Saccharibacteria bacterium | reverse complement strand
TCATATGGTACGTGTTGCAATTAATGGGTTTGGGAGAATTGGACGAACGTTTTTACGGTCAGCTATTGAGCATTCGCAATTTGAAGTGGTTGCTATTAATGATTTAGGTAGTTTAGATAATCTTGCGTATTTATTAAAGTACGATTCAGTTTACGGAAGAAGTCCTTTTTCTGTTGAAGTCGTAGATAATAAGTTTATGGTTAATAATAAAGAGGTCGCCTTTCTTCAAGAGCGTGATCCTGAGAAGTTGCCTTGGTCAGCTATGGATATCGATATAGTAGTTGAGTCAACAGGGTTCTTCACTACGTTTAAAGGTTCAAAAAAACACCTAGCGGCAGGCGCAAAAAAAGTAGTCATCTCAGCTCCAACTAAAGATGATGCTTCAGAGGCTGGCGTAAAGGGAGAAACTATATTGATGGGGGTTAATCATGAGAAGCTTGCTACTTGTGATATTTCTTCAAACGCTTCTTGTACGACTAATGCCACAAGTCCGTTGATCGCTATTTTGAAAGAGAATATCGGTATCGAAAAGGCCTTGTTAAATACTGTGCATGCTTACACCGCGACACAATCTCTAGTAGACAGTCCTTCAAAAGGAGATGTTCGAAAGGCAAGATCAGCAGCACTAAATATAATTCCGACATCTACAGGGGCTGCCCTTGCTACTACGAAGGTTCATACAGAGCTTGAAGGTAAATTTGACGGTATAGCATTGCGTGTACCAGTTCCTGTAGGATCTATAGTCGATGTCACCTTCATTGCTTCAAGAGAAACATCTATTGAAGAAGTGAATAATATTTTACGTAAAGCTGCTAGTGAAGACAGATGGAAGAATATCTTTACTGCAACAGAGGAGCCTATTGTTTCCTCAGACATTATTGGTTCGAAAGTCGGCTCAATAGCTGATCTGTCTTTCACGCGAGTCGTAGGAGGTAATCTAGTAAAAGTTTTATCTTGGTATGACAATGAAACAAGTTACACACAAACTCTTATCGAGCATGTTGCTACAGTAGCATCTCACATCACTAAGGATAAATAAAATAACTATATGATAATTCATCTTGCGACAGATCATGCTGGTTTTGACCATAAAGAAGCAGTTCTGGATTGGTTGAAGTCTGAAGGCCTTAATGTTGTTGATCATGGGGCTATGATGAATAATCCTCAAGACGATTTTCCTGATTTTATATCTAAGGCAGTAGGAGAGGTAAGTAAGAATCCTGTCGGGGCAAGAGCAATAATTTTTGGAGGATCAGGTCAAGGAGAGGCGATGGTTGCCAATAGGTTTCCGAGGGTTAGGGCTACTGTTTTTTATGGTGGTGAATTGTCTATCCCTATGTTGTCACGTCAGCATAATGATTCGAACACTTTATCTATTGGGGCTAGGTTTGTAGATATCGATGTTGCTAAAAAAATAATCTGGGAATGGTTGCATACAGAACCGCTTTCAGATGAGAAGTATCATCGTAGAAATAATAAAATAGAAGTAATTACCAAATCAATTCATATATGAAATATAATCCTATTGTACCAGCAGTCATCCCACAGACCCAACAAGATGTTTTGGACTTTGCTAAAAAATTAAATTTTTCTAGAGAATTCCATCTGGATATAGTAGACGGAAAGTTTACTCCTTCCGTGTCGTGGCCTATTGACCCAAAAGGGGATGTTATGACGGTAAAAGCTTCACTCGATGAATATACTCTTGAGGTTGATTTAATGGTCAATAATCCCCTTGAAGTTGCTAGTCAGTGGGTACTTGCCGGTGCAGATATGTTTGTTTTTCACGTTGAAACGTTATCTAAAGAAGCTTTTAAAAATTTTGCAGAAAATACTGGTGTGTCAGTCGGCGTTAGTTCTCACGGAGACACTTCTCTGGAGACGTTGATGGAATATGCTGAGTTTGCTGATTATGTTCAATTGATGGGAATTCGTGAAATTGGTTCTCAAGGCCAGCCTTTTGATGAGGGAGTTCTAGAAAAAATTCCGAAATTAAAACAAAGGTTCCCAAAAATATCTATAACAATAGATGGTATTTTAAATTAAGACTCTATTGCAAGGTTGAAACAAGCCGGTGCAGATAGATTTATTTGTGGATCTGCAATAGTTAAGCAATCTTCTCCTGAATCAGCATATGAAGCACTAGGGGTACTTATTAACGAATAATATTTCTGGTTCTTAATTTCAGTTGTTATACTACTAATACATTATATGCAATATCTTTCGTCAAAAGAGGTTCAAGTTCTTGAAAAAAAAGCGAATTCTATTCGTCAGAGTTTAATAGAAATGTTAACAGAAGCGGGGAGTGGTCATACAGCGGGTCCATTAGGAATGGCTGATATTTTCACTCTTTTATATTTTGGAATTTTAAAACATGACCCTGAAAATCCTGACTGGGAAGATCGGGATAGAATCATCTTGTCTAATGGACATATCTGCCCAGTTCTCTACGCAACTTTGGCACATGCCGGTTATTTTTCTACTGATGAGTTATTAACTTTACGTAAGCTCGGTAGTCGTTTGCAAGGGCATCCACACAAAGCTGCTTTGCCTGGAATTGAAACAAGCTCTGGTCCTTTAGGTTCGGGCTTGTCTCAAGCTGTTGGAATGGCGTTAGCAGAAAGGATTGATAATCCATATTCTTCAAAATTCTTCTATTGTCTAACAGGTGATGGTGAGTTAAATGAAGGGCAAATCTGGGAAGCTTTGTTGTTAGCAGGAAAAGAAAAGCTTAATAATCTGATAATGATTATTGACCGTAACGGAATTCAAATCGATGGGTATACTAAAGACGTAATGCCATTAGAGCCATTAGCAGAAAAGTTAGAGTCATTTAACTTTGACGTTCAAGAGGTGGATGGGCACAACATAAGGTCAATGAATGATGCTATTGGAAAGGCACAGTCTGTTTATAGTCAGCCTTCAGTTATCATTGCTCACACAATTGCTTCTAAAGGGGTTGATGTATTTGAAAGAGATTTTAGATGGCACGGAAACCCTCCCGGTAAAGGTCCAGAAGATAGAGTTGGGAAAAGTGAACAAGCAGAAGTTGCTTTGAAGAAGTTACGCACATTAGCCGGTACTATCGACGCTCAAGATAATTCTTAAACTGTTTTAATTTCTATGTTTGCACATCATTTACAATCAGGCCTCTCAGGCAACAATGTCGAAAAGGTACCAACTCGTAATGGTTACGGTGAAGGTTTGTTAGAAGCTGGAAAGCGTGACGAAAGAGTGGTTGCTCTTTGTTGTGACTTAACTGACAGTACTCGTACTGGAGCTTTTGCCAAGGCTTATCCTGAACGCTTTATCCAGGTTGGTATTGCTGAGCAAAGTATGGCTTCTGTCGGTTCTGGTATGGCAGCAATGGGTAAGATTCCTTTTGTTGCTTCATATGCAATGTTTTCTCCTGGACGAAACTGGGAGCAGATAAGAACCACTATTGCTTATAATAATAGTAATGTAAAAATAGTAGGTGCTCATGCTGGTATTTCCGTTGGTCCTGACGGAGCAACTCATCAAGCTTTGGAAGATATTGCAATTATGCGAGTAGTTCCAAATATGGTAGTTATCGTTCCTGCTGATATTCATGAAGCTCGTAAGGCAACGTTAGCTGCTGCGAAGTTTGAAGGTCCTGTTTATTTACGTCTTGGACGTAGTGCAATTCCTGTTGTGACTACTCCAGAATCACCATTTGAAATTGGGAAAGCTGAACGGATGTACTCACGTGATGAAGCTCTTAAAAAGACTGTGGGTATAGTAGTGACAGGATGTCTCCTGTACAACGCCTTAATGGCGGCTGATGAGCTTAATAAAGCTGGTGTAGGAGCATCTGTGCTTCATATGTCAACTATTAAACCTTTTGACGGTAAAGCTATAGAAGAATTTGCAGCTGAGCATAAAACTTTAGTGACTATAGAAGAACATCAGATAACAGGTGGATTAGGTGGAGCAGTAGCTGAACATCTTTCAGAGACACTGCCAACTAAAATTCACCGAGTAGGAATTAAAAATAGATTTGGATAGTCAGGAGAACCTGATGAGTTAATTGCCCACTTCGGACTGGATGTAAAGGGGATTGTTGAGGAAGTTAAGTCAGCTTTATAGTAAAAACGAGGGCAACTATTTCGTGTCTTAACTGTCTCGAGGTTCATCAAGCTTAAGAGGTAATTTTCAAGACTAAATAAAACTTGACAGCTTTGGAATCTGCTGAGTCGTCAGGTGTTAAGACTTGATTTCGTTTGAGATTTTAAATATATAAATCTTTCTCAAAATGCTGGTAGTCTTCTCGACCGCTGGCAGGTGTCCAGTCTCCACCCCAAGTCCACCCTCTATCCTTAAGTAGGATTACTAGCGGATGATTTTTGGTCAAGGTTCCTATTTTTTCAGGATCATATACACCATCTTTAGGAAAACGAAACAGTTCATTTTCGGACTTGTCATACTTAACATAAATATTCTGCACAGGGTTGATGTCAATTGCGCAGCCGGTTGCATGTTTTGATAGTTTGGATTGGTTATCACCAATTTTACGATAGTTGAATCCAGCAGAGTTGTTGTCGTCACAAGAGCAGAGATCATCCCAAGCGTATTTTTTAGTACTAATGGGTATTACTTTTTCTATTGGAAATGATAGTTCTTGTGCAAGGTTAAAAAAATCTGAAATATCAGTAATTAAGTCTTTATGGACAACAATCTGACCTTCATGTGTAAGGTTGTCAAAACTGAGGTATGTGACAATTAACAATCGTTGTGAGTTGATTATTTCTGAAGGGGCAATGCTGTTAGGGTTTTGGAAGATTGCTTGTTCGGGAGACAGATTGCTGTCGATAATATTCTGGGTATTCATGGAGTAATATTGACAGATTTTAAAAATTATAATATTATATTAGCATGATTTTAAACAAATCAAAGATTAATTTGTCGACACAATATTGGCATAGCTCTAGCTCTAGCAATAGGGTTAATTTTTGTATTTGTTACTAGCGACTAAAGTTTGTTAATGAATTTAAAAATGAGCCCTCTTGAGGGCTCATTTTTGTTCTTTTAACCCTAAATATAATCATTGGAGATTTGTTGTGATTGTTATAAATCCTGTAAGTATTAATGACTTAGTAGCTCTGCATAAATCTGGAGTTCCTGTAACCCTAACTTCGCATCCTGGAAATGCGTCATTGTATAAATTGTCATTGTGGCAGTGTGGCATACCAGAGCATTTTTGGGATGTGACTTGCTGTAAGGCCGATGCTAATAATTGGCCGATGCATCGCTTGCGAGATGGTAAATCTGAGCTTGTAGTATCTGATAATTTTTATCATAAGGTTAATAAAAAAACAACGTCTCAGAATCGTTTTGTGACGGCATATCAGCGTACAAAGTTTGGCGGTAGGCTTGGTAGAGAACATTTACGTGTCTGTCATCAATTATTTCCCGAAGTGATTTCTTCTTATTCCAGATTACTTTTATCTGAAGAGAGAAAATTATTTAAAGTTCTAATGTATCTGGCTGAGACTAAACGTGATGATATTTTTACTCGGAGGATTACTGCAGAAGGAGTACTTGTTCCATTTTTTGCAGGTAGTGAATCGGCTGTAGAAATAGTTGATTCAGTCATGAGTGTTTTGTTGGAGTTGGATACTCTATTATTGACAGATGATGAAATTGAAACTAAAGGAGGTATTTGTTTTGGAGGAGTGATTGTTCAGTTGCTTGGTATGTTGGTTCAGTTTTGGAAAACTGGTCATACCGACAGATGTGATATCTCAGGCCCAGATATGATTAACTACAGTTCGAGTGTTAAATTTCAACAGAAGTTAAGCGTGTTATTAAGTTATTTGCATGGATGGAATCCTGAGTTGATACCAAAAAATATCACCATCAGAATGTACGATGGTACTACTGCCAGGGTCGGTAGTTTGGTTGGTCATGTTTCAGAAGGTGTGATGAATCGTAAAGAGTTCGTTCTTACTAATTACGATAAACTTCAGAGTGGTAATAAAAAGCAATTGAGAAGTGATTCTGTAAGTGATGAATCACTCTGGCCAATACGTATTAAATCTAAAACTGATTGCTACTTTTCTCAACACGATTTACTGAAATTAAACTTTGATTTCGTCGTGAATGATTACTGGAAGGGTTTGCCAATTGATCTGATAAAAAAAGATCTAATTCAAGCTAATGCTTGGTTGCAGATATGATTCCGAATCAGTAATAAAGACTCTGCTAAATATTTAGCAGAGTCTTTATCTTTTGAAGTTTAAGCTTCAAATTTTTAATTTATCTTCGTCGCGACATAATCCTCAGGGCGGTTTTCTAGATGCTTCAATAGCTCTTCTCTTGGTAACAGTCCTTCTTGTGCTCCGATGTGCTGTACTACATTCATGGAGTTAATTGGTCCCCATGCTAGAGCTTCTGCGGGGTCTTTTCCTAGGATGATTGCTGCAGTGAAGGTTGATGAGAATGAATCTCCAGCTCCGGTTCGGTCTACTGGTGGGGAAGGATCCGGGAACATTGGCATATGCCATGCTTGGTCGGCGTCGTCGATTGTGTAAGCTCCTTGTGGACCGTCGGTTACTACTGGAATAGTTGGTCCTAATTCACGAATGGCTCGAATCAAGGTTGGGATATCTTGTTCGTCACTACCGAGAATTTCTTGTGCTTCTTCTTTGTTACAGAAAAAGATTTCGGTATTTTTGTAAACGTCTTTAATTGCTTCGATACCAACTTTGATTTGAAAAGTGCCGGGCTGGAAGACTAGTTTTGTGTCGTTGTTTTTTACGTACTCTGCGATTTCATGGTGGTAGGGAATTCCGTGCTCTCCGACTGATGAGAAATAGAAGAACTTTGGTGCTATAGGGAAGTCAGGTAGTGAGTAAGGGTAATGTTCGTGGTTGATTAAAATAGTTCGTTCAGGACCGTAACGTAAAACATAATGATAGTTAGTTTTTTTATCTTCATGCATTTTTACAAAGTCAGTATGAACACCTTCGGTTCGTAAGGCTTCTAAACAATCTTTACCATTACGGTCATTTCCGAGGTGTGTAACCAAGGCTGTTTCTAAACCTAGTCTGTGAGCTGATACAGCTGCATTAGGGGAGTTTCCGACTGCATTAATGACTGTTACATCATTGTAGGGCAGCTTACTGCCAAAAGGCATCTGAAGAGTCTTTCGACCAGAATCGAGGTCGACGGACACGTCAGCTTCGTCTTTACTTAGTTCAATAAATGCATCTATAAGGATGTCGCCAATGGCGACAAAATCGTATTGTTGTGACATATGTATAAGAGTATATCACCACTCAGATTTTTCTTTATAAAAGCTGTTGACACTAAAAGATGATTTGTTTTAGTGTCTATATAAATAAACTTATGAGGTTTTGTGAAGGAGCATGATTAAGGATTTGATTACAAATTAGTTCTAACATATGGGCTTTTTTCAAAATTATGATAGGCTGGTTGGTATGAAAATAACACTAGCTGTCACCGAGCGTGATAAATCTGTAACATTATCCACTTTACGATCAGAAGAAAAAGTCCCCGCTGTTGTTTATGGTTCAAAACAAGAAGCTATAAGTATAACTATTTCAGAAAAAGATTTTGATAAAGTTAGAAAAGAAGTTGGTGAATCAACCATTATTGAACTAGTCGGTTTGAAGTCATCTATTGAAGTACTTATTAAAGCTGTTGAGTTTAGTCCAGTAAAGCAACAGATTCTACATGTAGATTTCTATGTGCTTGAGATGGATAAAGACATCACTACTCATGTTCAATTAAATTTCATTGGTGAAGATTCTTCAGAAAATGCACTACAAGGAATTTTGACAAAGGTATTACATGAAGTAGAAGTTACTTGTCGACCTAATGTCCTTCCTTCACATATTGATGTTGATGTGAGCTCATTGGTTCTTGTTGGAGACAAGATTCATGTTAAAGATTTAATTGTTGGGAAAGGTGTTGTGATTAACGCTGCTGAGGATGACTCTGTTGTTATCGTTGGTGAAAAGAGTCACGCTCCTGTCGAAGAAACTGAAACAGTTGCTGTTGATATGGATTCTATTGAAGTGGAGAAGAAAGGTAAGGCAGAGGTCGAAGAAGTAAAGAAGTAAAGAAGTAAAGTATAAACATGTCGAGTCTATAAAAAGTGTAAACTCTGTTATGATACTGGATATGATACGAAAGTTCATTTCCGGTATTTTACTATTTACATTCCTTGTGATTCCTCAAATAGCTTTGAGTGAAACAGATAAAGACGCAAGGAAGAAATTGGAATCACAATTACAAAATATAGAACGTCAGATGTTGACTCAAGAACGTTTGCTTGAGGATACAAGATTAGAACGCCAGTCCCTTGAGAGAGACATGTCTATTATTGGTGCGGAGATAACAAAAGCACAGCTTGGGATTAAAGCCCGGTCTGTGTCGATTAAACAACTGTCGGGTCAGATTGGTGATAAAGAAATAGTATTAGATAATTTAGCTGAGCGTTTAGGTAGACAACAGGTTTCTCTAGCTGACCTTGTACGTAAGTCGGCCTTATTGGAAGAATATTCTCTTGTTGAGTTAATGTTAGGCAATCAAAGTTTTTCAGAATTCTTCACTGACGTAGCTGTTTTTCAATCAATCAAAGAGTCTCTAAACGAATCTCTTTCAATTTTGCACGAAATTAGAACTGACACAGTTGATCAAAAAAATAAACTTGAGAATAAACAGCAGACTGAAGCTGAGATGAAAATAATTCAAGAATTACAAAAAAAAGATATTCAAAGTAAAGAGAATGAAAAAGCTCAAATTTTGACAGTAACAAAAGGTGAAGAAAAATCGTACCAGTCACTACTGGACTCACAGCGTCAGAATGCATCTCAATTACGCAATGCACTTTTTCAGTTACTTGGTGGAGGTGGAGGTATTGCTTTTCCGGAAGCAGTCAGATTAGCTAAATATGCTTCTGGAGTAAGTGGTGTTGACGCTGCGTTGATATTGGCTATTCTAGAGCAAGAGACAAACATTGGTTCTAATTTAGGAGGTTGTACATTTGGAGATAATAGTAGTGGAAAACCTACCATGCATCCGACCAGAGACGAGCCGGTATTTTTTGCTATTGCAGATATTTTAGGTTTTGATCCTTATACACGAACTGTGTCGTGTCCCATTATTCAAAATGGTAGTCGCGTTGGTTGGGGAGGTGCTATGGGACCTTCACAGTTCATCCCCTCAACATGGGCAATCTATGGAGGAATAAAAAATTATGGCAATGGCTGGGAGTACGATAAGTCAGCGGATGCTATTAGGCGCATTAACGGTGGTAGTGGTCCTTCTAATCCTTTTAATAACCAAGACGCATTTATTGCTACATCGCTCTTACTTCGTGACAATGGTGCTAACGGTACTTATGCTAAGGATAGGCAAGCTGCACTCCGTTATTATGCCGGTTGGGGAGGCGCAACTAATCCAGCTAATGCTTTTTATGGGGATCAGGTAATGAACAGAAAAGCACGTTTAATTAATGAAATTAAAATCATTGGACAATAGATGTTGCTAAAACTACGTCATCTGTTATAGTATCGGACATATATGAAAGCTGAAATTCACCCAGACAATTATCGAATGGTAATTTTCAATGACAACTCGAGCAATGAGCAGATGCTGATTGGTTCGACTGTTGAAACTGAAAAAACCGGAAAATGGACAGACGGTAAGGAATACCCAATTACTAGTGTTGATGTTAGTAGTGCTTCACATCCTTTTTATACAGGAGAAAGCCGAACAATGGATACTGCAGGACGAGTAGAAAGATTTAAAAATCGTGCAGGAAAAGCAGATAAGCGTAAAAAGAAAGTTTAATATAAAAAGAACCAAAGGCTTTGCCTTTGGTTCTTTTTATATAGACAGAGGTTTGTTAATCTCTTGTTGTAAAAAAATAATATTACAGTATAGTTGACTGACTATGGAATTTTCTGAAGAAACATTAAAAACTTTTCGTGATAATCACAAGACTCAATTTTTAGCGAGTCAATTTGATGTGCTTATGAGACAGCGTAAAGAATCACAAGAGATGGCTGATAGTGATCCAGACATGGCTGAGTTAGTTCAGGAGGAAATTGACGAACTTAACGGACGCTTAAAAATATCCTTTAAAGAGATGGATAAGATTATTGAATCAAACAAAGAAGAAGAGGAGCGTCCTTACGGTGTAATGCTTGAGGTGCGGGCGGGCGCAGGGGGAGACGAAGCTTCATTGTTTGCTGCAGAGTTGGCAGGTATGTATTTGAAGTATGCAGAAATTAAAGGCTGGTCTACATCACGTTCACACGTGTCAGCAACTGACGCTGGAGGTTATAAGGAAGCTGCTTTTGAGATTATGGGTAAAGATGTTTATGAACACTTACGTTTTGAAACAGGGGTTCATCGAGTACAAAGAACACCTGCTACAGAAAAGCAGGGAAGGATTCACACATCAACAGCTTCAGTAGCTATTTTGCCAATGCGTAAAAAATCTACAATTGATATTAATCCAGCAGATATCGATATGGAATTTTCTCGTTCTGGTGGAGCGGGTGGACAGAATGTAAACAAGGTTGAATCGGCAGTTCGTGTGATACATAGACCAACAGGAATTGATGTTCGGTGCGAGACAGACAGGACTCAATTAAAAAACAAAATCAAGGCAATGGAAATGTTGATGGCAAAATTAGAAGCTTTGCATGAAGAAGAAGAGGCTCGTAAGCATGCTGAAACAAGAAAGAATCAAATCGGAACAGGTGATCGTTCTGAAAAAATTCGTACTTATAACTTCCCTCAAAACAGAATTACAGATCATCGGATCAAACAATCGTGGCATACTATAGAAGCAACCCTAGGAGGTAATCTAGCTCCAATTATAGAATCATTACAAACAATAGTTTCAGGTGGTGAGCTAACAGACAGTCAAGATAGTTAGTCTGGTTTAAAACTTAAATAGATTATTTATAATTCTTACTTATTATAGGATAAATAAGTAAGAAAACTGTTGCAGAATGCATTTTGCTATGGTACTATCTCGCCACTTAAGCATTAACTCGCTTTTTGCTATATTAAATATTATTATGTCAACAACAGATAAAACTTCATTCATCGATCGGCTGTTTCAAGCTGGTTCACACTACGGATTTAAAAAAAGTCGTCGTCACCCAACTATTATTCCGTACCTCTTTACAACTAAAGACGGTAACGATATTTTTGATTTAGAAAAAACTTTTGCTTCAATTGGTGTAGCAAAAGAGGCTTTGAAAGAAGCTGGTTTACAAGGTAAGACGGTGCTCTTCGTTGCTACTAAAGACGAAGCATCAGTATTAATGAGGGCTGCTGCTGAAAAGGCGGAAGCTCCGTATGTAACTAATCGTTGGATTGGTGGCATGCTTACTAACTTCACTGAGATTAGGAAGCGTATCAACAGACTACAGACGCTAACTTCAGAAAAAGAATCAGGAGAGTTGGAGCGAAAGTATGTTAAAAAAGAAAGAGTTGTAATCGGTCGTGAAGCTACAAAATTAAGTTTTAATTTTTTTGGTATTTCAAAGATTCAAAAATTACCAGACTTGATGTTTGTTGTTGATCCACGACACGATTCGATAGCAGTGGCAGAAGCTAATCATCGAGGTATTCCTGTTATGGCAATTGCAAGTTCAGATTGTGATCTTTCTAAAATTAAATACCCAGTTATTGTAAACGATTCTTTGCAGGACAGTGTTTCACTTGTAGTGAACGAATTAACATCTGCATACATGGATGGGAAGTCTGCTTACGTTGTTCCTAAACCTGCAGAAGTGCGTAAACCAGCACCAATTCAGCGACGTACGGTATAGTTTGAGTAAAAGCATTAATCATCTAGTTCATTAGTAAATTTCTATGGAAATAACATCAGCGCAATTAAAAGAATTACGAGAGAAAACCGGTATTTCAGTTATGCAATGTAAAAGAGCTCTTGAAGAAGCTGCTGGTGATATGGACAAAGCTGTCATCATTCTAAAGAAAAAGAGAAGTGAAGCGGCTGATAAGAAGTCTGATCGCACACTAGGTGCTGGTGCAGTTGGTTCTTATTTGCATAATACTAACGAAGTTGCAGCTTTGGTGCTGCTAGCTTGCGAGACAGACTTTGTTTCAAAAAATGAAGAGTTTCTTGCTTTAGCAAAAGAAATTGCAATGCATGTAGCTGCAACAAACCCTACGTACATTACTAAAGAAGAATTACCAGTAGAAGTAGTTGAAAAGGCTAAGGAAGTATTTGAAGCTGAGATTGGAGACAAGCCAGAAGAAATGAAGAAAAAAATTATGGCAGGAAAAATATCTTCGTACTTCAAAGATCAAATTTTGTCAGAACAAGATTTTATCAAAAACCCTGAAACAACTATTTCGGAAATGATATCAGGTGCAGTGCAGAAATTTGGAGAGAATGTATCAATTGCAAAAATTTCTCGAGTGTCTTTAAAATAGTTTGAATGATTATTCCTGTAGCGACTTCATTCCTTATAAGTGTATTCACTCTACTTATACTATTTGTTTTAGTGAGTAAAGAACGTCAACATGGTCGGCGTTTTTTTGCCGATAGATTTAGAGGCTGGTTAGATAAGGTTGTTATAAGAATTGAATATTGGCTTTTTAAAACGTGGGATCATTTTATTAAATATATACTTCAATTACATTGGTACTATAGTCTTCATTCAGTTTTAAAAACTTTTCTGCGGATCATTGTTGCTGCATATACTTTTTTCGAAACTATTTTTGAAAAAAATCGGGAACGTACAAAGCAATTACGTTCAGAGAAGAGGCATCTTAATGAAGTCAATCATTTAAAGCAAATGGCTGATCATAAAAAAGACACAACTTTAACTCCTTTTCAGCAACAAAAATTACGAAAGAAGAAATTGGAAGAGAAACATTAATTATTTTTGAATAAAATAAAAAGCTGGTAAATATAATCATTTTCTGGTAACATGCATGACATTGAAGTGAAGAGGGTTTTGCGCGTTTGAAACGCCACCTTAGCTCAGTGGTAGAGCATCGGTTTTGTAAACCGCAGGTCGTCAGTTCAAATCTGACAGGTGGCTCCGATATAAGAGCAATGAAATAACCTGAGAGAAAGTTTAATTCTCTTAGGTTATTTCATTGCTCTTTTCGAGGATTTATGTTTGTTGTGAGCTGAATTCAATCTTTATTTTCTGTACAGAGATGAATTTAAGTATAGGAGGAAAACAATATAAACTCATACCATAAAAACCTTTAAAGAGCCCTTTATTTTACGTTCAAACAGCGTTATACTCAACATCAGTCTATATGAAGGATCAATCCCACTTATTACCCTATGCAAGACATCCAGACTTCAAAGTAGCCCGTGCTACGGAGCTTTCTGGTAAAGATCGATGCTTTTATCGTTTCCTTGAAATTGTTCCAGGAGTGCTGTCTTGGGCGACTATTATTGGTATCGTGATGGCTTCAATCTACGCTCCTTTTTTTGCCGCCTATTTCATTATTGCATTTTCTATCTACTGGGTTTTGAAAACTATTTTTCTTTCTTACCACGTAAGATATAATTGGAAACGTCTAAAACATCATATGGTGCTTGATTGGAAAAAAATGATTGAAAGATTTTCATATGGAGAAATGTATCAATTAGTTATTCTTCCTTTTTATAAAGAGCCGAGAGAAGTGTTGGAGGGTGCTATCGAAGGCTTGATGAGTTCTAAGTATGATCTAAAGAAAATGATCGTAGTTTTGGCTGCGGAAGAGCGGGCTGGTGTAGAAGCTTCTCAATTAGCTCATAAAATACAATCTCTATATGGAGAAAAATTTGGGCATTTTTTAGTGACTACTCATCCTGAAAATACTGTTGGTGAGATTGGAGGTAAGGGCTCAAATACGCACCATGCTTTGCATGAGGTAAAGGATAAAATTATTGACCCGAATAAAATTCCAAATAAAACTATTCTAGTTTCAATTTTTGATATAGATACAGTAGTATATCCTGATTATTTCAATTGTCTTATTTGGCACTTTATGACAGCAGAAAATCCGTATAAAAGTGCATTTCAACCAGTGCCATTATTTACTAATAATCTATGGGAGGCAACAGCTTTGTCTAGAGTGATGGCAATGTCCAGTACCTTTTGGCAAATGATTATGCAGGAGAGACCTGAGAAAGCGGCGACTTTTTCTTCGCACTCAGTGAGTTTTCAAGCTTTGTATGAAATCGGTTATGGGCAAACTAACGTTGTTAGTGAGGACTCAAGAATTTTTTGGAATCTCTTGATTGCTAATAATGGTAAGTTCGATGTGGTTTCGTTGTCATATCCGATCGCGATGGATGCTACAACTGCTACAACTTTCTGGGGAACAGTCAAAAATATTTATCAACAACATAGGCGATGGACGTACGGAGTCGAGAATTGGTGTTACTTGGTTTATCACTTCAGTAAAAATAAGGCAATACCACTTAAAAAGAGGTGGGCAATTGCAGCTTTGCAAGGTGAAGGGTATTGGTCTTTGGTCACCAATCCAATCATGTTACTTATTCTTGGATGGGCACCAATTTACCTTGGAACTAGAGAGTTTCATCAGACAGTACTCTCTTACGAATTACCGATCATGGTAAGAAACTTGCTGATTATAGCAATGGGAGGGCTTGTTGTTTCCTCTATTATCGCATTGTCATTAACTCCGCCACGACCCGTACATCACAGTCGTTTTAAATATATAGTGATGGCTTTGCAGTGGATTATGGTTCCTTTAACTATGGTTTTCTTTAGTGCTGTTCCAGGGCTCGATGCTCAGACACGGCTGATGTTTGGTCATTATATGGGTTTCTGGGTAACTCCTAAACGTGAAAAATAATTTATGTATCCTGAACCTCAAATAGAAATACTTCCATATAAAAAACGGCAATACTTTTTTCGAGTACTGGTTGTTGTTTTCTTGATTGCTCTTCCTTCTCTTATTTTTTATACAACTGGTTATAGGTTGAATTTTGAAAATGAAAAAACTACAATCATGACTACTGGTGGAGTGTATGTAACTACAGATAATTTAGAAGTTGATGTGTATCTTAATGAAGAGCAAGTCGAAAAGCCTCGTTTTTTTCGATCTGCTTATTATATTCAACATATTAATATTGGGCAACATAGAATTGTAGTGCAAAGACCTGATTTGCAGACATGGGTCAAGGAGCTTCCGATTGATTCGCATATAGTTATTGAAGTGTCAGCTTTTAATATGCCTAATATTCCGCATGTGAGACCAATCACAAAGTATGTGACAGCTACAGGAACTGCAGTTTATCTAGGGGTTGCTAGTACGACAGAGTTATTTAGAGGTGTTACTACTACTGTACCGGTATTTAAAATTTCTGATAAGGATGCTATTTCGTTAGTTTTGAATGAAGAGTATATTTATGTAAAAAGTTTGTTTAGTTCTTCTTCAGATGTCGTTACAGAATCTGTGTTCGATAAGGTTTTGGATAAGTTCAGATTTTCAACTACTACTCCGATCGAGAATGGATCAACTAGTATTAAGAAAATTATTGAGAGCGATGATATTTTGTTGGTAAAACAAAATGGTGATATATATGCTGTGTGGCAAGAATCTATTGAAAATATTCCGTATTATTTCTGTATTGCAGATACTCACAGTTCATCATCCATAGCTTTTCGCTATGGACAACATGTGTCAGACGAAATGATGAGACTAAGTCTTTCTGCCACGTCACCTTTGCTTGTGGAGGAAGGAAGACTTTGCCGTCCTGAAGTAAAAATAAATCGGTTGAGACAAGATGTTTATTTTTATGACTTCTTCCCCGGTAGTTCTGATTTAATATTGTTACATCTGGAAGATGGTCTATATGTGACTGAGATTGATGATAGATCATGGCAGAATACTCAACAGATATACCCGGGTGTAGATTTTAGAGTTGTTGTAGAAAACAATACAATCTTTATTCTAGATGATGGCAAATACTACGAATTAATTACCGAAATTGAACCAGTTTAGTATCATGTTAAACTAATATTATATGGAAACAATAACCGGACATCAGCATCCAATAACAAAAATGATTTCAGAGATCAACAGTATCTTCGCAGAAATGGGTTTTTCTTTTAAGGAGGGTCCTGAAGCTGAAACAGAGTACTATAATTTTGATCAATTAAATGTGCCAAAGGATCATCCTTCGCGAGACATGCAGGATACTTTCTGGTTTAAGTCTAAAGATACGTCAGAGCCTATGGTGCTTCGTACACACACTAGTCCTGTTCAGGCTAGGTTTATGGAAAATAATAAACCCCCGATTAAAATCATTGTGCCAGGTAAAGTTTTTCGTAATGAAGCAACAGACGCAACTCATGAGGCTCAATTTTATCAGATAGAAGCTCTGTGTGTAGATGAAGGAATTAACTTAGGACATTTAAAAGGAACATTAGAATATTTCTTTTCTAAATTCTTTAGTGGTAAAACAGAGGTTAGATTTCGACCAAGTTTCTTCCCTTTTGTTGAGCCGGCAGTTGAAGTTGATATGAAATTGTTAGAAGGTGATAGTAAATTGGCAGGCAAATGGATAGAAGTTATGGGGGCTGGAATGGTACATCCTAATGTTTTAAAAGCTTCTGGTATTGACCCTTCAATATACTCAGGTTTCGCTTTCGGAATGGGTATTGATAGATTAGGAATGATGAAATATGGTGTTGAGGATGTTCGTGATTATTATACGGGAGACTTAAGGTTTGTTAATCAATTTTAATATATGAAAGTAATTCATAGCTGGTTAAAGGAGTACGTTGGAGAAACTTTGCCTGACGCTAAAAAAGTTGAGGAACTACTGAATACTTATGCCTTTGAAATAGATGGTTCTGAAAGGGTTGAAGGAGAAGATGTAATTGATGTTGATATTTTACCTAACAGGGCTAGCGACTGCCTTTGTCATAGAGGGATTGCTCGTGAGTTGGCAACAATCCTTGATGTAAATTTAGAAAAAGATCCTTTGAAAAATGCGATAGACCTTTCTGAAACTGATGAGATAAAAATCAACATAGCAGACGTTGAAGCTTGTCCTAGATTTACCTTGTCATTAATTAAAGGTATTAAGGTAAAAGATTCCCCGGAGTGGCTACAGAAAAGGATGAGAGTTTTAGGTCAGAGACCTATTAATAATATTGTTGATGCAACAAACTACATTATGTACGCAATTGGTCAACCTTTGCATGCTTATGATGCTGATAAATTTCCGAAAGTTGATAGTAAGTGGCAGTTCGATATTCGCTTCGCAAGAGAAGGTGAGACAGTAAGTTTGTTGTCTGAAGGTGGAAAGGAGGAGGATCGAATTATTAACCTAAAAGGGACAGAGCTTTTAGTTGTGGATGGTTCTTCAGATTCCGCAGTAGGTTTGGCTGGTGTGAAGGGCGGACGCTTTGCTGAGGTGACGTCAGAAACAGAGAATATTATTATCGAAGCTGCTCATTTTCATCCGACAGTAACTCGCAAGACTGCTCGCCGTTTAGGAATTATGATAGATGCTTCAAAGAGATTTGAAAATGAGCCTTCTCGTGAGTTGCCTTTATATGCTCAGAGGGACGTGGTTGAATTGATTACCGATATTGCTGGAGGAAAGTTTAAGGGGTTAAAAGATGAGTATCTAGTTAAACAAAAAGTAGTTTCAGTATCTATAGAAACAGGTAATGTAAATAAACTTCTAGGGTTAGAATTGTCTACATCTGAAGTGCGAAGTATTATCGAGCGAACAGGGGCTGTTGTTGAAGAGGGTGACAGTCCTGACAAATTTATCGCGACAGGAGCGTGGGAAAGAACAGATTTAAATATAGAAGAAGATTATATAGAAGAAGTGGGAAGGATACATGGTCTGTCCAATATTGAGTCAAAAATACCGCAATCAAAGTCTCTGATTGAAATTAATTCTCGTCAATACTATGGTGATAAAATTAGAAAGGTTTTATTAGAGAAGGGGTTTTCTGAAATAATCACTTCTTCCTTTCAGAAAAAAGGTAAATTGCAACTACAAAATTCTTTAGCTAGTGATAAAAGTTATTTACGAAATTCTTTGGTAAAAAATATCACAAAAGCTTTAGATGTAAATTTTGACCACACAGATTTGTTAGGCAGGGTGGACATTCGTGTTTTTGAGATTGGAACAGTTTTCTTTAAAACAGAGTCAGGTATTGGAGAAAGAGTTTTGATTACTTTGGGGTCAAGGTCAAAAGGGAATGGCTACAATCCAAAAGATGATGTCGCCTTGAAAAATGGCTGTGATTCTGTAAAAGAAGTTTTAGGTGTTGCTGTAGATTGGGTGAGTGAAAAAGGTGTGGCAGAAACAGATTTTACTGAACTGTTAAAAATACTACCTGCTCCTACTAGTTATGAAGTTTTACCTAAGTTATCAAAAATAACTTGTAAGCCTATTTCTTTATATCCCACAATGTCTCGAGATATAGCATTTTGGGTTGACGATGTTATCTCTATTGAGAATGTTGCCGATACTATAGTTGGTGCTACAGGATTATTGTTGGTTAGACATGATTTGTTTGACACCTTTACTAAGGATGGTAGGACATCATATGCTTTCCGGCTAGTCTTCCAATCTACAGATAGGACTCTGACAGATGATGAAATAAATCAAGTTATGGAAAATCTTAACAAGGTTGTTTCAAAGAAAGGTTGGGTGGTTAGATAGATTTGTCTTAATCAAGATTTGTAATATGGAATATGAGAAAATATAAACATGCTACTAAAAAACAGACTGTAGGTATACTTTTATTTTTTGGTTTGTATATTTTATATATTGCATTTTCAAATACAAGGAAGCTTACATTCCTCAGTGGACATTATTTTCGTTGTCGGGAGTATTTATTTCAGGAGTAGTAGCTGCTTTGATTCCTGATAAATTTCATAAATACAGCTCACAGATATTTATTATTATCATAAATATCTTAATCCTAATCTCTCTTTACGGTATAGGATTTTATGGAAAAGGACAATGTTCATCATTGATGTCAGGGTTCTTTGTTCAAGATTTTGGTTGCAAGCTTCCTGGATATATTAGTATTGTTTGGGGTATTGCGTTTATGTTCTACTTGCTAGGAAAGGTGAAGCAGTGCTTGTATAAAATTGGGACATAAATTCTTGATAATAATATGTTCCTATGTTCAGGCAATCTGTTATAATGAACCTTATTTATTGATTATTTACTGTTGTCATGTCTGCTAAGAAACTCGCTAAAAACAATTACGATGCCTCATCTATTTCGGTCCTTGAAGGATTGGATCCTGTGCGAAAACGACCTGGTATGTATATCGGCACAACCGGTCTCGATGGACTGCATCACTTAATATGGGAAGTTTTTGATAACTCACGTGATGAGGCTATGGGTGGTTTTGCTGATCAAGTTGAAGTATCACTCCTTCCGGATAATTATATTCGTGTGGTAGATAATGGTCGAGGTATTCCCGTAGATATACATAAACAATCTGGAGTATCTGCACTTGAGACTATTCTAACTACCTTACATGCTGGAGGAAAATTCGGTGGTGAAGATTCTGGTTATAAAGTATCAGGAGGTCTTCATGGTGTAGGTGTGTCGGTTGTTAATGCTTTATCTACGCATGTAATTGTCGAGGTTCATCGTGATGGAGGTTATTATATTCAGGAGTACAATATAGGAGTTGCTAAAGCTAGAGTTAAAAAGGTTGGTCCTTCTAAATTTCAGGGAACGATTATTACTTTTCAAGCTGACCCTTCTATTTTTCCAGAGATAAAATTTGATTACAAAAAGATTGTTAATCATATTCGACAACAGGCTTATCTTGTTAAAGCAATGAAGATTTCAGTTATAGATGCTCGTGAATATGATGAGTCACTTCACAGTAAACTTGAGATTAAAGGTAAACATTATTTGGTTGATGATCATTTGTCTGTTCCTCATCAGCATTTCTATTTTGAAGGAGGTTTAAAATCTTTAGTAGCTTTTAATAATCATTATCAAAAGCCAGTTCATAAGAATATTTTCTACGTTGAGAAGGCTGATGTTAGTCCGGAGGTAATGACTGTCGAGATTGCCTTGCAGTACGTAGACGATATTTCTCCAAGGATCACAGCTTTTGCTAATAATATCTTTAACCCTGAGCAAGGTACGCATGTGACAGGTTTTAAAACAGCCTTAACGAGAACTTTAAATAACTACGCTAAGAAAGGTAATTTCTTTTCAGCAAAAGATAAAGATACTGGATTTACAGGTGATGATGTTCTTGAGGGTATTACCGTCGTGATTTCTATCAAAATGCCGGAGATTCAGTTTGAGGGTCAAACAAAAGCTAAGCTTGGTTCTGTGGAAGCTCGTGGTGCTACTGAGTCTGTTTTTAGTGAAGCATTTAGTATGTTCTTGGAGGAAAATCCTGATGATGCTAAAGCTATCATTAATAAAGTTGTTATTGCTGTAAAGGCTAGAAAAGCTGCTAAAGCTGCTAAAGATAGTGTTATGCGTAAAGGTGCTCTGGAAGGGATGTCTCTTCCAGGTAAATTGGCCGACTGTCAAAGTAAAAGGGCTGAAGACTCTGAATTGTTTGTTGTGGAGGGAGATTCAGCGGGAGGTTCTGCAAAAATGGGTCGTGACCGAAGGACTCAGGCTGTGTTGCCACTTAGAGGTAAGATTCTAAATGTGGAGCGCGCGAGGATTGACCGAATGCTTGGTTCAGAACAAATTAAAAACTTTGTGATTGCTCTCGGTACTGGAATTAGTGACGTGTTTGATGTATCAAAATTGCGTTATCATAAAATAATCATAGCGACAGATGCGGACGTAGACGGTTCTCATATTAGGACGCTACTACTTACTTTACTTTATCGGTATTTCAGACCACTAATTGATGGAGGTTTTGTTTATATTGCTCAGCCACCCTTGTATAAGATTCAGAAAGGTAAAGAGACACATTATGCTTTTGTGGAGGAGGATAAAACTCGTATCCTTAAAGAGATGGGAGAAGATATAGATGTTGGTGAAGGTGATTCTGAAGAAGGAGAGGAGGGTGTTGTTAAGAAGGTTAGTAAGGTGAGAATTCAGAGGTATAAAGGTTTGGGAGAGATGAATGCAGAAGAGCTTGCTGAAACCACTATGAATATTGAAAATCGTATTCTTAAGCAGGTTGTGATTGAGGATGTTCAAGAAGCAGATAGAGTGTTTGATATTTTGATGGGAACAGATGTTCCTAGTAGAAAATCTTTCATTCAGAATAATGCTAAGATGGCTAACATTGATATTTAAAACATTCTGCTTACATATTAAAAGACATGAAGCTATAGCTTCATGTCTTTTAATATGTAACTACTAGCTATTTAACAAATATGACTGTTTCTCTGAAACTGTTATTAAGATAATTTTTATCTGTAGGCTCATCAGTAGTGATTAAAAAAGTGTGTTTTGGATCACTCGTGGTAGTGAATCCGATGGTCAATATTGCACGTTCGTTTGGTCTGAGTGGTGTTTGTACTTCTGATTTGTAAGTGCTGCCATTGGGAAGTTTAATGCTGAAGCTCCAATTATCAGAAGTTTTTGATCCGTAGTTTTTTACTTCAAATTGAATAGCTCCTTTTTCTTGTTGCTTAATTCTACCAGTGAAAAAAGTAGCACCAATGATTGTTCCTGTATCTAGGAAACTTGTTGCTAAATCTGTTCTTCCGTTAGGGTCGGAGATAGGAATAGTATAAATATATTTGTTCCACGTATAATT
>CAZEUI010000006.1:11455-22106 GCA_964515625.1 uncultured Candidatus Saccharibacteria bacterium | reverse complement strand
AAATGCAAATTGGTGATGCTGTTCTGATTAAAGCTTCACAAAGTATTCGTTCAGAAAAAATAGTTGAAGAAGTGATGGCTTATCCAGAAAATGCTTCTGATCTTTTAGTAAGGCAAGATGATTTGTGGAAAAAGCGCGACTTTAAAAAAGTTATATAAGTTTGTAAAAATTAATTTTATGATGGTTAAAAAAATCTCACTTGGTGTACTAGCTCTAGCTTTTATGTTCACTGTAGTTGCCCCCGTTTCTGTCCTAGCTCAATCTAACACCTTTTCTTATCAGCCCAGGACTGTGGCTGAAAAGGTTGCTTATTTATACGGGCGAATTTCCCAGCTTCTTGAGATAAAACAACAGCTTGAAAATTCTGGACAAAGCGAGGTTTCAAGCTCTTTTTTCAACACAATTACACTTGATACTCACAGTGCTGCAGACAAGACTAGTAATTCAGCAATACTTCGAGGTGAAGTACTATTGTCTGGTGAGGCAACAGCTAAAGTCTGGTTTGAATATGGCGAGGAAAGTGATTTTTTAGATCAAAAAACCCGTCAATCAAGTGTGAGCAGTGCATATAATAGAGCTGTTCGTGTTTCAGTAACCAGATTAAAGGAGGATCAGAGGTACTACTTTAGAATTGCTGCTTCTGATAAAGAAGGTGTTGTATATTACGGGTCAGTATTCGCATTTAGAACAGATGAATCAGACGATAATTAAGAGTATTCCTATTTCTTAGAGAAGTGCTCATGTAATATTATTCAGATTATTTTAATAAACTTATGCTAGAAATAAATGACAGGGCGCCAGAATTCGCTTTGCCGGATGAAAAGAATATTATTCACAAAAAATCTGATTATAAAGGTCAGTGGGTAGTGGTTTATTTTTATCCAAAAGATAATACGTCTGGATGTATTAAAGAAGCTTGTGGAATTGCAGAGGTATATGGTGAATTTGAGATTTTAAATGTTAAAGTTTTTGGTGTCAGTAAAGATTCTTCTGCCTCGCATGCTAAATTTGTAGAAAAGTTCACGCTGCCTTTCACCCTACTTTCCGACGTGTCGACAGAAATGATTCAAGAATATGAAGCTTGGAAAGAAAAATCTATGTACGGTAAGAAATATTGGGGAATAAACAGAATTACATACATTGTAAATCCTGCAGGAAAAATTGCTAAAGTTTATGAAAAAGTAACACCTTCAGATCATGCTCTGGAAATACTTGCTGATTTGAAAGAGTTGATTAACAGTAAATAGATAATAAAACTACCAAGATTTATTTGGTAGTTTTATTATTTTCTAGATAGATAAAAGTTAATGTGTAATAACTTGCTTACTCTTCACTTTTTCATACTCTTTATGAACAAGAAGAAGAATAATTATGTCTAGGATGATTGCTGAAAGTAGTACTAAAGAGTGCGTGTGGGTTAGTCTGAATACACTGTACAGAATAAACATCGTGATTAAGGATAGGCTGATAGGGAATGGCCATAAGTCATCCTTTAGTAGGTGGTAGGAGAGGAAAACATCAACTACTCCCCAAAAAACAAAATAAAATGCCAAGAAATAGGTGATTGAAAAATTATGTTCCATCAATGAATTGCTGATGGTTGTGAAAATAATATCTGGGGAAATTACCAGTAATTCATGAGTCATTATTTTTGTGACCAGATTAATTACTGACTCACCGACCATTTTTAGTAGAGCTAACCCAAGGACAATGCGCAAGAATCCATAAAAAATCCTCCATCACATGCTAATGGAGAACATTCTCGAAAGAGTTTTTTCTTCGGGCTTTAACATAATAAAATCATAGCACGTCAGTGCTATGATTTTGTATTGATTAAAACTAAATGTGTAGTTAAAGTTTATAACTTCTCGATCATCATCATATTTGTAGATCCTGATTTACCGAAGAGGTTTCCTGCTCCGATAATGAAGTTGTCGCCTTTGACTGCCAATTTACTGTCTAGAATAATTTTTGCTGCAACTTTAAGTGCAGATTTCAAATCCTTTACTTTTTTTACAAGAATTGGTTCACATCCGAATACAACTAACATCTTTTTGTAAGTTGCTGGGTGTGGAGTAATGACTAAGATAGGATTATTTGGACGGTGTCGTGCAATCATTCTTCCAGTGTGCCCACTTTCGCTTAAAGCAACAATTACTTTGGCATCTGAAGGTCTGATACTCCGCGCGATAGCGCTACTGACAGTATCACAGATAGTCACTGAGTCTATACGGATCTTACTGTTGTGTTTGATGAAGTAAGGGTCATTTTCTATCTCAAGAGCAACTTGCGATAAGATTTCTATAACACGAACAGGATTGTCTCCGATTGTAGTTTCGTCTGAGACCATGAGCGCATCAGTTCCGTCAATGATCGCGTTTGCAATATCAGTAACTTCAGCTCTTGTCGGAACAGTGGAAATCTTCATTGAGTCAAGCATTTGGGTTGCTGTGATAACAGGCTTCCCAGCGATGTTAGACGCGTCGATGATTCTTTTTTGTAGGATAGGTGCTTGTTCGAGAGGTGTTTCAATAGCAAGGTCACCACGAGCAACCATGATTACATCTGCAGCGTCAACGATTTCTTGAAGGTTGTCGATTGCAGTTTTAGTTTCAATTTTTGCAACAATTGAAACATCAATCTGATTGCCGATAAGTTTACGTAGTGCATGAATATCAGCCGCTGATCTTACGAAAGAAAGAGTTATAAAATCAACCTTTTGTTCAATACCAAATTTTAAATCTTTCTTATCTTTAGATGTGAGTGAAGGCATTGAAAGTTCTGCGTCTTGAATGTTTACTCCCCGACGTCCTTTTATTGTTCCTCCAACCAAAATAGTTGTTGTTATTTCGTTACCTTTTATTTTGTCTACTACCAACTTTTGCCTTCCATCGTTAAGAAAGATATTCATTCCTGCTTTGACTTCTTGTGGAAGTTTAGCATAATTTACAAATACTTTATCTACTGTTCCAACGCCAGCTTTTGTTGTGAGGATGATTTTGTTTCCGTTGATTAGCGTAACGTCTTCAGAATCAAAATCACCAATTCTGATTTTAGGACCAGATAGATCTTGTAGAATTGCAAGTGGACGCTTTGTTGCTTTTGAGGCAGCTCTAGCGTTTTTTATTATTGATGAGTGAGCATTATGATCTCCATGACTCATGTTGATACGAGCTACTGTTAGACCCTGCTCAAGCATTTGTTTGATAGTCGAAACATCAGAAGAGCTTGGACCTAAGGTTGCAACAATTTTTGTTTTTATTTTTAATAGTTGATTCATAGAAAGGTATTATTTTTAATAATTTATTCGAATCTAGAGTATATCATTTTGTGTGATAAAGAAAGCTAAATACTACACAACATTAAAAAAGATATATGAAAGGTCTAACTTGATCTAAATGTGCCTTTATTTTACCAAAGAGGAACGCACGGAGTGCGTTCCTCTTTGGTAAAATAAAGGTACCAGAATAGAAAAAGCCCGCCAAAGGCGGACGAGTTCTATTCTGGTGCCTCGGGAGGGAATCGAACCCTCACTCCTTGCGAAATACGATTTTGAGTCGTACGCGTCTACCAATTCCGCCACCGAGGCATTGTGTGACAATGAGTGTAACAAAAAAAGGCGGTAAAGGGAACTGTTAAAGATTGGCTTTGTTGACAGGTGAACGGCACTTTCGACTCTGTTCATCTGTGTATAACTCACCTGTGTTAGAATATCATTATCGAGTGCTGTTAGGCTCGGAGGTAATATTTATATATGGCATTTCAAGGTGATTCAATTTATTGGGTGGAAGTAGAAAAGGTTGTTCCTAACCCCTTCCAACCACGTCGAGTATTCGACCAAAGTAAACTGCAAGAATTAGCAGAGTCTATTAGAATGTATGGTGTGCTACAACCTTTGACAGTTACCAGACATGAAGTTCAAAGAGATGATGGGACTTTTTATACTGAATACGAATTAATCGCAGGTGAGCGTCGGTTGCGTGCTAGTAGATTGTGCGGAGTGGCTCAGGTTCCAGTGATTATTCGAGAAGGTGAGCAAAATGAGCAAGAGAAGCTAGAGTTGGCAATTATTGAGAATCTTCAGCGTGAGGATTTAAATGCTGTTGACCGGGCAATTGCGTTTAAGCAGTTGTCTGAGCAATTTAGCCTTTCTCATTCTCAGGTTGCAAAGAAGATGGGTCGTAGTCGAGAGTATGTCTCCAATTCAATTCGTCTTTTAGGTCTGCCTAAGCACATCCTTGAGTCTTTAGGTGAAGGTAAGATGATGGAGGGGCATGCCAGGACTTTGTTGATGTTAACTGATCGGCCTGAAGAGCAAGAGGTTGTGTATCGAGAAATATTATTAAAAAAGCTGTCTGTACGTGAGGTTGAAAGGATCGTAAGGAAAATTGCTACTGATAAAGTTAGGAAGAAAAAATTAACAGAAGCCGATTTGAGTCTGATCGAATTTGAGAAAAGGTTTACAGAGACTCTTGGTACTAGGGTTCAGATTCTAAAGACTGATTTTGGAGGAAAGCTTACTATTGATTATTTTTCAGAAGATGATTTGGAAATTATCTTCAAACGTATACATGAAGAAGCTGCTGATGCTGCAAAAATTGAAAAAGATATAGCTAAAACTATAACTGATAGTACTGCCCTAAGTATTACTGTCGAAGATAATCCTGTTACCTCAGTACCTGTCAAAGCTCCGAATGTTCCCTTGATGGTGACACCTTCTCCACAACTACCTCAAGCACAGTCTGTGTCAGAAGATTTAATCAATGCGACTCCTGTAGTTGAGGCTGTTGATAATCAATCCGTACCACCGAACGTAGAAATTGATAAAGTTATTCCTTCATTCTCACCTCTACTGCCACAGACTGAGTCTATCCCCCAGACTCTTATTGAAGAGCCTGTCGAGGAGGAGGGTGAGCATGCTGTAAAGCCTATTGATTATGAAATCAGTTCAGAACAAAATGATATTTTTGCAGGAGGTTCAGATCCTGTCCTTAGTCCTATCAATTCTCCGACGCAAGAATATGCTAGTAATTTAAATTCAGAAAATATTTCTCCACTACCTAAACCTGTCCTTTTAGACACCCTAGTTCCTCAGGTTGTTGAAAAAGTTTTAGACCTTGTTCCTCAAGAAAATGTTTCGTCTGAACAAAATGTTTCTGCTGACTCTGTACCGTTGTTGCAACCACAACCTCTTGTTCAAAAGACACCGGTTGTGTATGCAGACGTTGAGAAGAAGAAGGAGGTGTTAAGTGATCATCTTGAAAATAATCAACAAAATACTTCTCAACAAGAGTCTGTTTCTGAAATTTCCAAGAACTACTCAGTTCCAGAGCCGGCTGTGATAGAACAAGATAAGATTAATGTTGATAAGGTAGAGACTAAATCTTCTGCAGAGGATGATAGTAATGAAGACTTATATTCAATCAGTAATTTTTCGATTTAATTAAATCTCAGCATCTAAAGCACTTTTAATTCGACGTCTAGCAATAGACGTTTTTGTGAAATTTAACCACTTAGGGCTTGGTTTTGCTGATTTTTTTGTTTGAATTTCAACAATATCACCATTTTTTAATTCGGTATCAAGCTGAACTAGCTTTCTGTTAACTTTTGCACCAGCAGTGTGTCCTCCGACTTCGGAGTGAATAGTGTAAGCAAAATCAATAGGAGTAGCTCCAGCAGGGAGGTCTACAACGTCGCCTGTCGGAGTGAAGACGAAGATTCTGTTTGTAAAAAAATCTGACTCGGCATCAGCAGCAAACTCGCTGGTTGAATTATCGGAATCATGACTATAAGTTTGTCCGATTTGCGAAATCCAACGCGGAATTTTTTGTAAATGAGATTCATTAAGATCACTAACAATCTTTTTCTCGACTGGTTTTTCTGCCCGCCTTGAGAATGGCTTGAACAGCATCGGGATAAGGCTTGAAAACATTGATGAGTTGTGTTCTTTGTCAGAATGAACTGGTTTTTTATAAAAAACGTGCGAAGCTACCCCAAATTCAGATTCTTGATGCATTTCATTAGTGCGAATTTGAATCTCCAGAATAATACTATTTTTTGTAGCAACTGTTGTGTGTAGTGATTGGTATCCGTTTGGCTTAGGGAAGGCAATATAGTCTTTTACTCGTTGTGGCAGAGGACGCCAGAGTTCGTGGATGATACCAAGAGTCCTATAGCAATCTTCTACATTTTCTACCACGATGCGCATTGCCATTAAGTCATAGATACTGTCGATATCCCAGTCTTTCCGCTTGAGTTTATGATAAAGACTAAAAAGTCCTTTGACTCTATAAGATGTGTGGAAATCTAACAATCCAACTTCTGCTAATTTTTTCTGTAAAACTTTTCTTTCTTTTTCTAAAATTTCTTTTGCGTTGCCAAATTGTTTTCGAAGAATAGTGGTGACTCTCTTGAACTCTTCTGGATAAACATAAGGAAAAGCTAAATCCTCAAGTTCTTTTCTTATCTTGCCCATTCCTAATCTGTGGGCAACTGGTACGTAAATTTCGAGTGTTTCTCGAGCAATCCTGATTTGTTTTTCTTCTGGGACATGGTTTAGGGTTTCCATGTTGTGAAGGCGGTCTGAGAGCTTGATTATCAAAACTCTAATATCCTGACTTGTTGCAATGAATAGTTTTCGTAAACTTTCATTATGTCTGTCTGATCCGTAATACCTAACAGAACTTAATTTAGTTACCCCTTCAACCAAAAAGAGTATTTCTTCACCAAATTCTTCACTAATATTTTGTGCCGAAACTACCGTGTCTTCTATGGTGTCATGTAATAGCCCTGCACAAACTGTTCTTGGACCCATGCCCATTTCAGCAAGTTTATAACTCACAGCAGCTGTATGGGTCATGTAAGGCTCACCAGAATAACGTTTATGCTCTTTGTGTGCTTCCTCTGCATACAAATAAGCTTTTTTGATTAATTCGGAATCTTCATGTGAACAATCGTTAAGTTGGGCAATAATTTCTTTGGCAGTGTGCATCTGTTTATTCTATTGATATAAATAGGTTTTGACAAGGGTTCCTACTGCTTTAGTTTTAATAATTAAAAAAAGCCAGCATAAGCTGACTTGGTTATGTTGTCTATTTAAGAACAATCCACAGTGACCTAAGGTCTTGGTTTTCTGTGTCTTTTTGTGCATCGTTGCACGCCAAGGTGGATACATCGGATGTGTCTAAGGTTTACCTAACCAGCTGGAGAGATAATTTTGTAGCATTTTTAGGTACTGTATAGAGAGTATAAAGTATACTGCTCTTTGTTCAGTAATCTAGTCGCAACACTTGGTTGCTATGAATTTCTATCGACATTAAGACGATAGACCAAGACCTTAGAGCCCCTATGCCGATTTCTTCCATGGCGGTAGGACTTGTTTACAAGTTTAGCAAATTATTTATTTAAGGCAAGTATTTGTGTTTCCCAATTTTTTAAACCTCTGTAACTAGTATCTTTTTTTGAAGTTTTTTGAAGTTTTTTAAGGAAAGAATCTTCCGGTCTCACTTCGTGATTAAAGATTCTTATTCCTACAAAAACTAGTGATTGAAATTTATTATCTACGTACAAAGTTTTATTTCTATTTAAAACAAAATTTGCCTGTTTGATAATTTCTGAAATAGAAAACCGGACCTCCTTTGAGATTGGGTTGTGTGAAGATATTAGGATATCATCCACATATCTAGTTATTAACAATCTATTTTGCTTACAGAAGAATGTTAAGTTTGGATCAAGCATTTCTCTGCAATATAAATGGAAAATGACAGGTGAAGACGGTGCTCCTTGGATCAGTCCACCATTTTCATGAAAAAAATATTCTTGATTTTCAAAATAAACGTCAGCAAATCTGTTGGCGATTATCTCTGTAACAGAATCAAAAGCATTTTTTATATCTACTTTAAGCAAGAATCTTTGCTTAAGATGTGGTTTGACGCACAAGCACGCATTTTGAAAATGTAATTTTTCTAAAGATTCCTTATAATTTTTATGTAGAGTATAAAGCCATGGGTAAATTGGATATAATATTTTGTAAAAAATTCGACCATTTAACCCTCTAACTTTAGCAAACCCCGGAGGAGTTTTAGGTGTAATTCTTTTCATTTTTCTCTCCTAGAATGAACAGGTCTCTGTTAGGCAAAATAACACACTATCGATGCTAGTCAACGATAGTGTGTTATTTAATTCATCCGCCTTATCTTTGTTTGAGTAGTTCTATAGCTAGCTCTAAAGTAATTTCTTCCGTTTTAACATTATCAGGAATCCCAATTCTTTTGAATCCTTTCTTTAAGTACCTTCCAGATTTTGATTCCATTACATTTACTAATTTGTGTGTTTTAGGGTTGACTCCCAATTCTTTCAGTAGTTTCTCTCCTTTACGCAATTGCTTTGGTTCAGCAAATATTTTTAATGCTCGCTTAAAAGTGATGTCGTAAGGATTGTCCTTTTTAGGGTCTTTAAGAGAACGGAAGTCTCCTGCGTGAGACAGGTAAGGTCCAAATTGACCGGAGTTTGCGATGATTGGTTCGCCAGTTTTTGGATGCTCACCAAGCTCTCGCGGAAGAAGTAAGAATCGTACTGCTTGATCTAGGGTAATATTTTCTATATCAAAGTCAGGAGGAATTGATGATCGTTTTGGTGATTCTTGACGCTTGCCTTTGATTTTTTCTGGAGTCTCTCCAAGTTGAGCATAAGGACCATACTTACCGTTCATGATAAAGACAGGTTCTTTGGTTTCGGGATGGTTCCCAATTGGCTCTTCCGGTTTAACTTCTGAGCCGTCAATTAGTCGAGCTCCGTCACATTCAGGAAATTTTGAACATGATAAGAATGTGCCATTTTTACCGAGTTTAATAACCATCGTTGCTTTACATTTTGGACAAGGGAATTCTCTAGGACCTTCGCCGAGTGTTGTTAACTTTTCGATATCCTCCTTAGCATCTACTGCCTTTTTGAAAGGTGTGTAAAAATCACTTAAAGTTTTTAAATAGGTACGATCACCGGTTGCGATTTCATCAAGCTGGTCTTCCATTGAGCTGGTGAAGTCGTCATCAATATACTCAAGAAAGTGTTTCTCAAGAAAAGACGAGACAACATCTCCAGTATCTGTAGGGGTTAAAGTACGTCCTTCTTTTGAAACATATCCACGTTGAACAATCGTGTTCATGATAGAAGCGTATGTTGAAGGTCGACCGATGCCTCTTTTTTCAAGTTCTTTAATAAGTCACGCTTCGGTATATCTGTTTGGAGGTTGAGTTTGCTTTGCTTCTATTTCTACCTCCTGACATTTTAAAATATCACCTTTAGAAAGTTTTGGCACTTCTGTATCTTCACCACGAGCTCTTGTGTCGACACGTAACCATCCTTCAAAAATAACGCGTGATCCATTGACTGAAAAATCGGGAATTGTTTCTTTTGAGTTAGTGACGTTGGTTAAAAGTTTTGTTCTCTTAAGAGTAGCTTCTGCCATTTGTGAAGAAACTGCTCGTTCCCAGATGAGTTTATAAAGTTCTTTTTGATCGACAGTAGTTCCTGCAGATAGCTTTTTAAAATTAGTTGGTCGAACAGCTTCATGGGCTTCTTGCGCTGACTTACTTTTAGTTTTGTATGATCTAGGTACTGCGTATTCTTTTCCAAACTCAAAATTAATATAAGCAATAATCTGTTTCTGGGCTTGACTACTAAGAGAAGTGCTATCAGTTCTCATGTAAGTAATGTGACCCGCTTCGTATAGTTTTTGTGCAGCACCCATTGTTCTAGACGGGTTAAAGGCGAGTCTGGTAGAGGCTGTTTGTTGTAGTGTTGATGTTGTGTAGGGGGCTTTTGGAGAACGTTTGGTCTCAGTCTCTTTAATTGACTCGATAATCCAATCGTGTTTTTCACCAATCATTTTAATTCTATCAGCCTCAGATTTCTCTTTAGGTTCTATCGTACAGTTGAAAGGGATTGTTGTTTTCTTTTTTTTAAGATTAGATGTAAGTACAAAAAAATCTTCGGGAATGAATGCTCGAATTTCTCGTTCACGAACCATAACAATTCGCAGTGCTGGCGATTGTACTCGTCCTGCGGATAACCCGTAGCGAACTTTTTTCCAGATTAATCCAGATAATTCATAACCAACTAGTCTGTCTAGGACACGACGAGCTTCTTGAGCTTCTTTTAGGTGGAGATCAATCTCTCTCGGATGTTTGATAGCTTCCAAGATGGCATCTTTAGTAATTTCATTAAAAGCCACTCGTTTTAGATTTGAGTTTTGTTCTTTTATTAGCTCTGCTACGTGCCAAGCAATCGCTTCACCTTCGCGGTCAGGGTCGGATGCTAACAATACTTCGTTAGCTTTAGCTGCGGCAGCTTGCAGTCCTTCAATCACTTTTCCTTTCCCTGGAGAGATAATATAATGAGGTACGAACCCTGCTTCTATATCCACAGCATCCTTATTACTTTTCGGAAGGTCACGAACATGACCAATTGACGACATTACCTTATATCCTTTACCAAGGTATTTTTCGATAGTTTTTGATTTTGCAGGTGACTCTACAATGACTAAAGTTTGTTTTGACATATATTTATTTGATAACAAATACTAGCATATAGAATTTCTGTCAACTTTCTTAACGGGTACAATGGTAAAAATTGTTACTTTTCACAATATGGT
>CAZEUI010000006.1:11236-11445 GCA_964515625.1 uncultured Candidatus Saccharibacteria bacterium | reverse complement strand
ATTAAAAGCTGAGTTGCTTCACTAGTAGGGATGTTGAGTGATCTTATTAATTCATCGCGATGCAATGGTTCGTGAAGTAGTTTGATAACTTTAGATTCTTCGGGTGATAAGTTTGGAATAGTAATTGTTACAGGAGGTTCGTCGTGAGGTTTTATTCGCAATGCTTCTAAAATATCAGCAGACTTTGTTACTGGTGTTGCTCCCAATTT
>CAZEUI010000006.1:0-11206 GCA_964515625.1 uncultured Candidatus Saccharibacteria bacterium | reverse complement strand
CTTCAGAATTTTTTGAAAATATGTTACCAGGAACTACTAAAAGTTCTCTATTGTAATCTGTCGCCATACGGGCTGTGATGAGAGTGCCTGATTTTTCTGCTGCTTCAACTAACAGTGTTGCATGGCTGATTCCTGCCACTAACCGATTGCGTTGAGGGAAAGACCATTTAGTCGCTTTGAAAGTTGGATCAAATTCTGAGAGTAATGCGCCATTAGAATCTAATATCTGTTGGGCTAGTTTACGGTGGGTGGCGGGATAGATGGCTCTGTCGTCTATCCCGCCACCCGGAATTGCCAAAGTGTATAAACCATTCTTTAAAGCTGCTTCATGAGCAAGGGAATCGATACCTAGTGCAAGTCCTGAGACAATACCGATATCGTATCCAGCAAGGCCAGCAATAAGGCTGTTAATAACATCTTTGCCGTAGGTGGTGTATTTTCTTGATCCGACTACAGATAGTAATTTAAGATTTTTGTCAGGAAGTACTCCTCGATAATTTAAAGTTTTTGGAGGTTGTGGAATTTCTAGTAGTTTCTCTGGAAATTTTTTAAATGGTATTTTTTGTATCAAGAACGACATTCTTTAAATCCTATCATGAGTGAGTTTAGAATTAAGGTTTTTAAACTCGTTAGTCATAACTTCTTGAGTCCATGTGGTATAATATAAAAACTATATTATATTGGTAATTTTATTTTATGTCAGAAAGTTTCATAAATGCAGAGAATCTCAATACTGAAAAAGAAATAGAGAAAAAAATAACTGAATTAAAATTTCAGATAAGTACACTTGAGATGCGTCTAGACGATGACATTTCTCTGGCAGAAAGTGATGAAATGATTTTAGATTTAGAACAACAAGTTCTCGATCTTGAAAATGATACTGCACTCGAAAAAGAAACTTCAACCCCAAGCTTGATAGAAAAAAAGGAGGATCTTTTCTCTGAAGCTGATGAAGCTGTTGCTGAAGGTCAGAATTCTAATGAGGATAGTCAGGTTTCTATAGAAAAGCAAGAAAGAACTGAATACTTACAGCTCCGTAATAATTTCAAGGTTGCTAAAAGTAATTATTTAGAAACTTTGAAAAATGATTATAAAAATCGAGGAGCCTTAGCAAAAGTATTTGGTGGGGGGAGAGGTAATGAAATGTCTCCAGAAGTACAGTCTTCGTATGATGATTTTATGCTGATTAATAAAAGTTTATATGAATTTTCTAAAGACAGTTCTGTTCTTGATAAGTTATCCCAGCGATTGAATAGGGATAATGAGGAACAGGATAAATTATCTATAATGCCTCTCATGATGGATCGTCATATTTTAAATCTTGCTGAACAACGCTTGGATGTTCAGACTATGCAGTTATCTGAAAATTTCAGTGAAAAGTTGTCAAACCTTAGGGGTAATTTAGTTGAAAGGATAAAAGCTAATCCTGAAGTTTCTAAACTATTAGGTTCTATTGCGACGACTACTTCAGAACAGTTTAAAAAACATCCTAAATTTTTTAAAGCCGTTGCTTTTGGAGTGGGTCTAACCTTGAATGCTCCTGTCGCAGTTGCCAGTTTGATAACTCACGAGGTCGGAGATAGGTTTGTTTCAGATGTTGAGCAAGGTCAAGAGGGTGTGAAACATCATATTACAGAATTATCTACTTCAGATAGTTTTGATTTGAAAAAACTAGAAGCAGAATATTTTACAAGTGTTAATAAAACTCATAATTATAAAGTTGCCGCCAAGGTAGCAACTGTTACGGCTGCTGTGTCAGCCGGTAAATTTTTAGATTTAGATTCTCCAGAAGATATTGATCTCGGTGTGTCGGGTATTCCTGCAGAAGTGACTCAAGTTGATCTTGATGATGTTTTTACTGATCCTGGTGAAGTAGCAGATCTTGAAGAAAAAAATGTTTTTGTTAAAGAATCAGATTATGTAGATGTACAACCAGATAAACCGCCTGTTGTTGAAAGTTCTTCTGACACATTAAGTAATTCTTCTAATGAACAAGTTTCTTCTTTATATCAAAAATTAGAACCCATTCACGTAGTAGAATCTGGTGAAAATATGTCGACTCTTTTACTGGATAGAATACAAGAAAAAATTGATTTAGATATCATTAAAGTACCTGAAGGTATTGATCAAGGTGATATTGCTCGTGGAATTTGTAATACTTTTCCAGAAATGACAGATGCTCCAGCAACACAAATTACTCAAGGTTTATCTAATGCTGATTGGCAGAATTTGATTGGGGTGGATAGTGGAAATCCTAATATGATAAAAGTTGGTGAAGAATTGAATATTGAATATTTAGTAGATAAAGTTGTGGAAAAAATAGGTGGTGAAAATATTCATACTGACCTACTTTTAAATCAATCTGAATTAGGGGAATTTCCAGATAGTCCTGTTGATCAATCAATTATTCTTAAAAGTGCAGATGGGATGATTAAAGATTATTCATCTAGTGAGATTATTCATGCTGACAATGTAAGAAGTATAGAATCAGCAGATTCATTTTATTCTATGAAAGAACATGATGTTCTTTCGAGAATAACTGTTGACTACGTCAAAGAGAAGGTTTTAGATGGGAGTCTTGTTCTGCCAAATGGAGTTAATGAAGGTGGAATTTCTCATTATATTTACCAATCGTTTCCAGAAATGACATCTGCGACAGATGCTGTTTCAAGATTGTCTGCAGAAGAGTGGGTAGATCTCGGTGTGAGTAGTGGAAATCCAAACATTATCCATCCTGGCGAGACTATTAACATACAGGAACTTGTGCACAAAATGAACGTTTCTCCAGACGTCACTTCTCCAGAAAATCCAATCATTGAAACTACTAAAGCTTTGTCTACAGATGTTGGCAGTCATTCTGATAAGTTACTTTTTGAAAATATTGATCTAGTAGATCCCTATGCTGATAAAATTTATACAGTTGAGAATGGTCAGTTTTTAAAAGATATTATGAACGAAAAATTCTACGAAGTTGAAGTTCCTGCTCATTTTCAAGGGACTGCTGAAGAGTATCTTATGAGATTATTTCCGGAAGCGTTTAGTGAAGAGGTTATCAACCCCGCGCTGAGTTTAGAACAGTGGCAGTTGTTAGGGATTGATAGTGGTAACCCTTTAGATATAGCACAAGGTGATCGAATAAATATGAAAAAACTCACTTATATATTTAATAACTTTCCTTTAAATTCAGAAAATGAATTTGTAAAAAAAGCATTTGTAGATGAGGTTCTATTAGGTAACTACACTACAGCTTAATATAGATATTTATGATTAACATCGAATTGAGTAACAGATTAACGAAGAATTTTCATCTTGAGCAAATGACAGATAAGCAGAAAGAATCTTTTTTGGTCAGAGTCGGAAATATTATTATTGAGTCATCGATTAGTCGGCTACTTCTTGAACTAAGTGAGTCAGAGATTGAAAAAATTGAAGAATATTTAGATAATGAAAAAGAAGCTGACATATTTGTTTATTTGACAGAAAATTTCCAAAAGTTTGGTGATATTTTAGAAGAAGAGATTGTTGGTTTTCAAGAAGATTCTGATGATGTGATAGGGGGGTAACGACCAGAAGTCTACGTAAGCTAAGTGTCTAATTAACCACATAACTATATATTATGTGGTTATTTCGTGTATAATCTTAATTATTACTAATGGTGAAGCTTTATTGCTACACGTATCATATATTGCAATGTTAGACATAAAATTTATCTGCGAGAATCTGGATCTCGTCAAAATGGCTGCTAAGAAAAAGAAGGTAACTATCGACTTAGACCGACTGGTTGTGGTTGACACTTCTCGTCGTGAAATTATGTCGAAACTTGAAGTTCGTCGTGCTGAACAGAATAAAGTTTCTGAAGGAATTCCTAATACTCAAGATGAAGCTGTTCGTCAGCAACTAATTACTGAAATGAGAGCTTTGAAGGCTGAGATTCAGAAAGATGAAGAGTTATTAAAACCTGTTATGGAAGAGTGGCAGTCATTAATGCTACAAGTTCCTAATATTCCAGACATGTCAGTGCCTGATGGAGATAGTGATGCGGACAATCAAGAATTTAAAAATTGGGGTAAAAAAGCCGTTTTCACATTTCCGGCTAAAGATCATGTTGAGTTGATGATTAATCATAAGATGGTTGATTTTGAGCGTGGTGCTAAGACTCATGGTTTTCGAGGTTACTATTTATTAGGAGATGGTGCCCGTTTGTCTTGGGCGATTTGGAATTATGCTAATGATTTCTTTGGAGAAAAAGGGTTCATTCCTGTATTGCCCCCAGCAGTAGTTAGAAAGTCTAATTTGTACGGAACTGGTCATTTGCCTAATGAAGCAGATGATGTTTATCGAACTCAAGATGATGATTATTTAACAGGGACAAGTGAGGTTTCAATTATGGGTTATCACGCTGGAGAAATACTTGAAAAGTCAGAGTTACCAATTAAGTTTCTCGGATTCTCTCCGTGTTACCGTCGTGAAGCTGGTAGTCATGGTAAGGATACTCGTGGTCTAATTCGTGTCCATGAATTCTATAAAATGGAGCAGGTGATGTTGTGTGAAGCTTCTCATGAAGAAAGTGTTCGTCATCATGAGTGGGTAAATCGTAATACTGAAGAATTTATCGAGTCATTAGAAATTCCTTATCGAACAGTTTTGAATTGCGGAGCAGATATTGGTCAGGGTCAAGTTAAGAAATATGACATCGAGCTGTGGGTGCCTGGAGAGAATGCTTACCGTGAAATCAGCTCAGCATCATACTTTCATGATTTTCAAACTAGACGATTTAATATCCGTTATAGAGATGATGAAGGTAAGATTCGTTATGCTCATTCTTTAAATTGTACTGCTATCCCGACTCCTCGAATATTAGTTTCACTAATGGAAAATTTTCAGCAGGAAGACGGTTCAGTTGTTGTCCCTGAAGTACTGCAGAAGTATTTCGGAAAAGGAAAAATTGGATAATTGTAGTTGTTTAAAACCAGCAGGGGTCCTTCGGACCCCTGCTGGTTTTGTGATACCATACAGCAATGAAAAAAATGCCAACAATCAATCCTGATACTGTAGTCTTGATTAGACATTTTGTTGCCGGGTTGCTGGTGTTAATTGTTGCCGGTTTGATAGGTGTCGGTGTTTGGTATGGGTCGCGTGTTGATTCACTTACTATTACAAAGGTTGTTGTCAGGGGAGGTGAGACAATCAATCATAGAAAAATTAAAGATATTACCTTTCAGACACTTCATGGGATGTATGTTGGATTGGTTCCTCGAAAATTCGCTTGGTTTTACCCTAAAGAAGAAATTTTAGAGACTTTACACAAAATAGAACGCATCCACAACATCAGTACTGTCCGAGAAAGCGGGACAACATTAAGTATTTATTTTGAAGAATATACACCTTCGGCATTGTGGTGTGATTCTGTCGAGAGTGAAGCTTGTATGTTTATTGATAGTTACGGTTATTCTTTTGGACAAGCACCAAGACTTTTAGGCGGTGCTCTAATTCGATTTATTTCGACAGGTAAAAAATCAACAGTTGGCGAAATGTTTACATATGATGACTCGCTAGAATCTTTATTCAAGACAGGGGATTTGTTGTCAGAGCGAGGTTGGTATATTTCACATATTGAGTTAGATCAGGTAGGAGACGCTTTTTTAACAGTGGTTGGAGGAGGTGAATTAAAAGTGACTGCCTCAGTTCCTCCTGAAGAAACTATTGCCAATCTCTTTGTAGTATTAGAGTCAGAACAATTTTCTCACATAAAACCGGGAAATTTTCAGTATATTGACCTAAGATTTGGGAATAAAATATTTGTAAATGAAGAAGAGAAAAGCATCACTATCCCTGAGGATGTGCTGCTTGATGATGTTTTTGACTCTATATCTGGAGACAACTAGGCTTGCTTATTTTTACCGGGAAACTTACTGATTAATTTGAGTACAAACACTTCATATTATCCCATCAATTAATTTGTTCAATACTTTAGATTTATTTCCAGATAATAATGCAGCATTGAGCATAAGCATTGAGTAACAAATTAATATTGCTGAAATAGAAAAAGATGTCATTAATATAAAATTAGACCATTGAGATAGTTCAACTTTACTTACCAGTAAGATGTGAATCACTGATAGAAAAAAGATGAAGACAAAGAGTATGGCTAAGCATTTTACGGCAGGATGAAGAGCTTGGTTTTCATCTTTCATTATTTTCTCCTTGAGATTCTTGAAAGTTATTGTACAATACCACCAAATGAATTTCTGGCAACAATTACCAAAACCTTTCTTTGTGCTCGCTCCGATGGCTGATGTTACTGACGCTCCTTTTCGTAAGATTATAGCTAAGTATAGTTCGCACGTGCGTGCTGATGGGACTGTAGGAGGACCTGATGTTACTTGGACAGAGTTCGTGGCTGCTGACGGTCTTGTCAGAGCTACTCCTGAAGGAAAAAAGATATTAATGGCCGATCTGATTTATTCTGAAGAGGAGCGTCCGATAGTTGCACAGCTTTTTACAAGTAATCCTGAGCATATGGAGAAGGCATCTCTTTTATGTAATCAGCTGGGTTTTGATGGGATTGATATCAATATGGGTTGTCCTGACAGATCGATTGAAAAACAAGGGTGTGGCTCTGCGATGATTAAAGACCCTTTGTCTGCCAAAGCTGTCATTCAGGCTGCTAAAAGAGGGGCAGGAGACATTCCAGTGACTGTGAAAACTAGACTTGGTTATAATGATGATGAATTAGAAAGTTGGCTCCCAGCAATTTTAGAAGAAAATCCTGCAGCAGTGACTATTCATGCTCGAACTCGTAAAGAGATGAGTAAAGTTCCTGCACGGTGGGGTCGTGTTGGACGAGCAGTAGAAATTCGTAATGAATTAAAATCTGAAACTTTGATTATTGGGAATGGTGATGTTTTATCTGTTGAGGATGGTTATAGAAAAGTCGAGCTTTCTGGTGCTGATGGCGTAATGCTTGGTCGTGCGATTTTTGGTAACCCTTGGCTTTTTCATCCTACAAAGAGACTTCCTGAAAGAATTTCTGAATTTGAAGATGCAAGTAATTATGATCTTATTGGATTAGAGCAAAGACTAAGGGTTATGATCGAGCATACAAAGCTTTTTAAGGAGATATTGCCGTTTAAAAACTTTTCTGTAATGAAGAAGCATTATAAAGCATACGTTAATTCCTTTTCTGGAGCTGCTGAGCTGAGGGCTGAGTTGATGGAGAAAAATTCTGTAGAAGAGATTTCAGAAGTTATTGAGAATTTTTTAAAGTCTAAATAATTTTACTGAAATTAAATTCTAATACTGTGTATATTGCGTAACATCATCATCTCATACTGATACACTTACTAATGATGAATGAAATTTTACATGCGAACATTTTCTTTTTTATTGCAAGCTTAGCAACTTTTATTTTTTGCATTATGGTGAGCATTATTTTGTATCACTTGATAAAAATCATGCGTAGTATTCGGGCGGTAATAGAGAGGATTGAAGCAGGGAGTGAAATAATTGCCGAAGATGCTGAACAAGTGCGTGCTTTCATTACTAATGGTGGTCTTTTCTCTCGAGTCGTACAATTTGTAGTTGGTGCTCGTGGTGGACGTGCAAGAAAACGTTCTCATAAAAAAGATTAAATAATCAATATTAATTTATGGCAAAGAAAAAAACTGAAATGACGCAGGTAGAAAAGATAAGTATTGCTGTCGGATTAACAACAGCTGCGGTAGCTGCTGCTGGTACATACTTCTTATATGGCAGTAAAAGTGCTCCTAAAAATAGAAAGACTATAAAAAGCTGGATGCTAAAAGCTAAGGCTGAAGTGTTGGAAAGATTAGAAGATGCAAAAGAGATGAATGCTGAAGAATATGAGGAGTTGATCAATACGGTCGCCCAAGCTTACTCTCAAGTTAAATCAGCATCTAAAGTTGATATCAAAAGTTTCAAGGAAGAGATGAAAGATCACTGGAAAGCAATTGAGAAGACTGCAAAACCAAAGAAAAAAGTTTCTAAAAAAGTAACAAAAAAGACACCGGTTAAAAAAACTGTTAAAAAAGTTACAAAAAAAGTAGTTAAAAAATAAAGATATACACAGAAAGAAGAGACGAGTGCTGTCTAGCACGCGTCTCTTCTGTATTATATAGCTATATGAAGTTTATTTTATTAATTGTATTTTCTACCGTGTTAATTGTTAATCTGACAAATTTCTCACTACTACCTGAAACCGAGAGTGTTGATGAAGAAGCTGTTATTTTAAGGAAAATTGTAGTGGATGATATTTACGTAGATACTATAAGTGCTAAAGCTTATGGGGTTTTTGATGTAAAAACAGGAGAGCTTCTCATCAGTAAGAATGAAGACGAGGTTCTTCCTATTGCTTCTGTTACAAAGCTTTTTACAGCTGCATCTGTGCTGGAGGATGAGAATGAGTCGTTGATAGTGACAGCTTCTGATGTTACTGCTGAAGGTAGGTCTGGAAAATTAGAGGAAGGTCAGGAATACAAGATTCAGGAATTATTATTTCCGTTATTATTAGAATCTTCAAATGATGCGGCTGTAGCCTTAAATAGGGCTTTAGATAATATCCCATACTCAGACTTTGCTGATGCCTCTGGATTGTCTGCTCAAAATAAACTGTCAGTTTCTGAGCTTGCGGATAGTATTAAGGATCTTTACGAAAAAACACCACGCATCTTTGATATTACTAAAATAAAACAATATATCGGTGAGTATTCTGGCTGGGTTAATAATTCACCGGTCCGAAATATGGATGGTTATCAGGGTGGAAAACATGGTTATACTAATGAAGCTGGTCGTACTTTGGTAGCAATTTTTTCCGAACCTAATCTTGAAGGTAGGGAATTAGGTTATATTTTGCTTGGTAGTGATAATGTTAAAAATGATGTTATTTTACTAAGAAAACAAGTGGCTGATTCGGTACACCTTGAATAATTTGTTATACTATTTTCTATGTCAGTCACATCTGCTTTATATCGTAAGTATCGACCACAAAATTTTTCTGAAGTCAGAGACCAAGGTCATATCGTTACCGTCTTAGAAGGATCTATTAAAAAAGGTAAAATCCCTCATGCTATTTTATTCTCTGGCACACGAGGAACAGGGAAGACGACACTTGCACGTATTTTTGCCAAAGCAATAGGGACAACAGATTTAGATTTGTATGAAATTGACGCAGCTTCCAATCGCGGAATTGATGATATCCGAGAGCTTAAGGAATCTGTCCATACTATGCCTTATGAGTCAGAACATAAGGTTTATATTATTGATGAAGTTCATATGCTTACCAAAGAGGCTTTTAATGCTTTATTAAAAACTCTCGAAGAGCCTCCTCTGCATGTTGTATTTATCTTAGCTACGACAGAAGAAGATAAATTGCTAGATACGATACTCTCTCGGTGCCAAGTTTTTCGTATGCATTCACCATCACGTGCTGTCCTAGCAAAGACTGTGACTGATGTTGCAAAGCAAGAAGGTTTTAAACTTAACCCTGATGCAGCAGACCTCATTGCTATAGCAGCTGATGGTTCCTTCCGTGATGCTTTAGGAGTGACTCAGAAGGTTATTATGGCTTCTGGAGATACTATCGGGAGCGCAGACGAAGTAGCGGGTATTATAGGCTCTCCTAAGGCTTCGATAATCGACAAGCTAATTACTGCTCTTCACGAAAAAAATAGGGTTGGTGCATTGGAGGCTGTACAGATGAGCGTAGAGAGTGGAGTTGATATGAAGCTTTTTCTACGAGTTTTACTTGAACATGTTCGAGCTGTGATGCTTCTTCGTAATTTACCTAATAAAAAAACAGAGATTCTAAATTCTTTTGGAGTAGATATGCAGAATAAGTTGACTCAGTATGCAAGTGGTACTTCTCCTTTGAATTCACATTTACTATTAAGGCTTCTTCATTCAGTCGACCTGGTCGCTCGTTCACCAATCCCTCAAGCTCCACTCGAGATTGCTATTATTCAGGCGACAGAACAAAAATAGTATGGAGATTTTTCTCGTTAGACATGGGCAGACTGGTGGAAATATCGCTCATCGTCATCAGGCAGAACATACGCCACTTTCTTTTAAAGGTGAGGAGCAAGCACGTAATGTAGCTGATGTTATTAAAGGGTATGAGCCTACACACTTACTTACCAGTAATTTAGTTCGGACATTGGAGACATCAGATCTTATTGGTAAAGCTACTGGGTTGATACCAGAAACTAATTCAGTTTTTATTGAGCTTGTACGACCCGATAATTTATACGGTTATCGTCATCGTAGTTTTAAGTCAGTTTGGTATTATTTTCAATGGTTTATCGGAGTGGATATAGGGGGAGAGTCATATAATGATTTTTTGAAACGTATTGAATTAGCAAAAGATTTTATTTCTCAATACCCACAAGATTCTAAAGTTGTAGTGGTTTCACACACTGTATTTATAAATTTATTTTTAGCTCATTTGTGCCGCAAAAAAAAATTAAGTCTCATAAGTGCTGTTTTAGTTTTCATAAAAATTATCACAATGCCGAATACCCATGTGATAAAAATCAACTACAATAGTAAAACTCACGGCGCCTGTCCATGGTCAGTAGAACAGAAGACTTGAATCTTTTGTAAAATCTGGCAATATAGTGACATCAGATGAAGTGACGAGCTGTGCGTAGTAGGTAGATAAAGAGTGGAGACAGGTGTCTTGCTCCTTAGGTCCTTGCCGGATCATCTAGTGGTAGGATGCGGGTTTCTGGTACCCGTCACCGGGGTTCGAATCCCTGTCCGGCAGCAAGTTTTCAAGTTCGGCTTTTTGCCAACAATAACGCCCGCCTACGGCGGGAATGGTCGGCGCCCGAAGGGTGTCAAAGTCGTGCCCCTAAACGATTTTCCACGCTTTGCGTGGGAAATAAAGAACTTTTTTATCTTGGAGAAATTGACTTTTGACATAAATATGTTATTGGACATAACGTAACGATATTCTTTCTATATTTACCATAGCTCTAAGTTAGCAGAATATGTTGATTTAGAGCTATGGTAAACTCAAAATCTTGAGAGCCTGCTAGCATCGCCATGAGTAATGACAAAGATGCAACTGATCGCCTGTTCAAACTTCAGGCAAAAATCAATATGATGGTGGTGGACGGCACCTGTGATGCCAAATCTGTCGCTGATGCACTACAACAGATTTTGGAGGAGAAACTGACATACCTCCGTC
>CAZEUI010000005.1:0-24744 GCA_964515625.1 uncultured Candidatus Saccharibacteria bacterium | reverse complement strand
GATTAACACTAATCATCAGTTCTTGGGAGAAAAGCTGAAAAGGGGAGTCAGGTTTAGGCTTATCTTTTTGTGTGATAATAGAAAGTGGTGATGTAAAAGCGATCCTCTTAGTTTCCTCTCCGTAAGTTAAATATTGTTCATCACGTCGTCTTACCTCGTCTTCTGTCCGAGGGACAGTGTCTCCAAGTAAAATAGACTTACCACTCATTTTGGCAAGTAGGACAAGTCCGTCACGATGGTCTAAATATGGTCGTCTACGAGTAGTGTAATAACTGCTGGCAGATTGTTCGATAATAATGGTTGTTAAATCATCACGTTCTAAATAAGCATGTGATGAAGTTGTGATTATCAGCTTCGAGTTAGTGTTATCAGAAAGGTCTAGATAAGCCTTGCCGCGTTGTCTTTTTGTCTGTAGTGGAGAAAATACAATTACTCGATCTTTTATTCCTTGGCTTAATTTGTGCACAGCAAAATTTATCTCTGTAGCACTAGGAACCACGATCATGACTGAATGCTTGTGGACAAAAATACTTCTAATAATGCTTTGATATACAGCAAAACGCTCTTCGGTATTAGCTGTTAGGACTTGAGGTATGGTTTCTTCAGAATGCTTGATTGATTTTGTTCGTGGGTATTCGTGCGACCCATTACGAACATCTGGAGGTAGTAGAGTAAAAAGTATGGTTCCTGTCGAAGCTGGGTATTTTTCAGATAATTTTTCAGCTGTTTGGCGAATGCTTTCAGAGAGTACAACAGGGTCGTGCTGGTTGGGTAATTTTCGAAGTGAAAAAGTCGCTGCTTTTAAAGCTGTTTTATCAGCACTTACTGGTCTGGTTTCCGTTACTATAGCTGTTTGTGTTTTGCCTCGTATAGGAACTTGTAGAAAACTACCTATTTTGTATTCAATACTAGAGAAATATGAAAGTGATTCAAGGTGTGTACCGCGGATAAGTGGTGTTACTAGAATTACAAACATGATATCTGCATATTATAACAAACAGTAATAGTATTAGTCTTGCCAATCATAAGGTCATATGGCTGATAAGTATTGCCCTTTTTCTATTTTTGTGGTATAAAAATCATGGAAAGTTACTTTAAATAAGCCTTATAAAGGAGATCTGTGATGTATATATCTATGAAGCGTAATCCTGTAAAACAGGCATATATCCCAATTCTTATCATTATCTTGACATTAATAATGATAATTGTTGGCGGACATATAATTGCAATTAGTCAGGAAAAGCGAGGCCTTCTCGAGATGAGAGTTTGTGCAGTTAGCTATGGTGATGAGAAGTATGCGTATATAAATTACAGTAATAATCACACTATCATAAAGTATAATTTGAATATTAAAAGTGGCGGTAATTTGTGTGGTGAGTATATACCTGTTCCGTTTGCACGTAGTAAGATTCCTACTTTAATAAATTATTACATTAATAATATTCCATCAAAAATTGATTTAAGGATTGATTTTAAGATGAAGCTTATGACTGATTTACTTCAGTCAACAATTGTTGCTGGACAGGAGGGTTTAAAAATTAGATCAGTGCTCATAGTTCCGAAAAAAAGAGCATCAATACAGATCGTTATGATTGACGATCTTAATAATAAGTAAAGGTGAAGTATGAAAGTTAAGAGTAAAAGAATAAAGTTTAGATTTATCATGGTCCTATCAATTTTACTGATGGTACTCTCAGTTAATGAAGTGTTTTCTCTCAGGAGTGCAATGTCAGGTCAGACCTCAGAGATGCAAAACGATCAGTCTGGTCAATAAATAATTAGTTCTTAATATAAAACCGCTAGTGTTAAACTAGCGGTTTATTTTTATTTATGAATTAAAACTCGTCAAGGTAAGATATTTCTGCACCTAGCGAAGCTAAACGTTCTACTAGCTTTTCATAGCCACGATTAATACTGTAGATGTTCCTTAGTACAGATTCTCCTGTGGCACCAAGCATGGCAATTAAGATGATGGTGGCGGGCCGTAAAGCAGGTGGGCATACCATTTCGCTCCCTCGCAACTTTGTTGGTCCTGTGATAAAGATTCGGTGAGGGTCTGCTAAAACAGTCTCGGCTCCGAGTCTGTCTAATTCTGTGAAGTAAATAGCTCTTTTTTCATAAACCCAGTCATGAATCAATGTTTGTCCTGTCGCTTGTGTAGCTATAACTGCAAAGAAGGGTAGGTTGTCGATATTTAGACCCGGATAGACAGATGGGTGGATTTTTTCATGTAAAGCTATTAGTTTTGATGGTTTTGTTGTGATATCAACTAGCTTTGTGACGCCGTTATGGCTTAAGTAAGGTTTGGTTTTTGTGTACTTAAAGCCCATTTTTTCTAACTTGAGCAGTTCTAGTTCTAGAAAATCAATCGGGCAACGGGTGATAGTTATTCTTGAATTTGTCACAATTGCAGTTGCGATAAAGAACATGCTGTCAGTCGGGTCTTCTGATAGTGTATATTCAATATCTTGATTAAAATCCTTAACTCCAGTGATTGTTAAGGTTGTTGTTCCTATTCCGTCTATTTTTACTCCAAATAATTTAAGGAAAGTACATACTTCTTGTACCATATAGTTTGCAGAAGCGTATTTAATTATTGTAGTCCTAGAGCTCCCAGCTGCTGCAAAAATAGCATTTTCTGTCACAGTATCGCCAGATTCATAAAGAATAATCTCGGCAGGTTGTTTGAATTTAGTCTTAATTTCGAATGAATTGTCTGTTGCTTTAATGTCGACACCAAAGTTTTGTAATGCGTAAAAATGAGGCTGAACAGTTCGACTACCAAGTTTGCATCCACCTGACTGAGGTAGAGAAAAAGCTGTCATTTGGTGGATAAGCGGTCCTATAAACATTACAATACTGCGAGTTTTTTCTGCAGCAGTCCTGTCTATTTTATCCAAAGTAAATTTTTTCGGAGCATTGATCGTGACTGTTGTTCCATCCCAGTGAATTTTCATTCCGATGCTTTCAAGCACCTCAATAATACGGTGAACTTCTTCGATTCTCGGTACGTGATGTAGAGTAGTTGTCCCTTTATTGAAAAGTGATGCACACAAGAGTCCAACAGCTCCATTTTTTGAAGTATTAGTTTCTATGCTTCCTTTAAGCTTTTTACCACCTTCAATTCTGATATTCATAGTTCCTGGAGAAAGAGTGATTAGGTTTTTTCCTAAAGCTTGTCCGATACGCTTTAACATGTCAGCGCTTACATTTTGTTTGCCTGATTCAATTCGTGCAATAGCGCTTTGGGTAGTATTGATTTTTTTTGCTAAATCAGACTGGGTTAAGCCTGAAGTCTCTCGGATGTCTGCGATATTATCACCGATATGTCTCATAGGTTTTAATATAGCATATATGCTATATCCTGTGAATTTAATTAAGTGTATAAAAGAAAAAGAGCCTACTTTCATCAAGGATGAAAGTAGGCTCATGTTACAAAAGTTAACTTTAGTTAACTTTCACTTTACGGTTTACCAGAAACCCTAAGCTACCAATAGCTAGTAAAACTAGCGGAGTTGGAGTAGGTACTTTGGAAGCTGAGATAACTTTAAGGTTATCTACGAAACCGATGCTTGGTAGGAATGAATCTTTTCCGCTGAACATCGAAAAATCTGCTGTCACATATCCTGACAATGGTGCTACAGCTAGGATTTCAGTCCAATTTTTAAATCCAAAATCACCTAGACTTATCACTGTGGCAAACACTCCTGATGTCAGTGAAACGTTAGCCCCTACAAGAGTCATCGCCCAGGTCATCCCGTCTACATACGGAGCATAATCTTCTGCTGACATTGCTACATGAGCAGACACCGTGTCTCCAATATTAACCCAGAAGGACGAGGATGACAGTGTTGTTGTTGGCGACCCTGTTTCGAACGCTGCGTAGTGATTGCCTTCATAAGGATTTATTGTTGTGAAGGTTGTCGCTCCAGTGGATGAGTTTCCTGAAGTAGATACTACTTGCGAAGTATTTACAGTTGCACCACCTGTTCCTGTCACTGTCCATCCGGAAAGATTTCCATTTTCAAATCCCGCATTCGGGATGATTGTTGCTGCGTTAGCATTGACACTAACTGTCAGCATGAATATTGCTACACTAAGAATGATCTTTCTCATTCTGTTCTCCTAATCTATTATTAAGTTAAAAAGTTTTTTTGTTTTTAAGGTACTGTATTTACGTATTGAAGACACACCTCCCTGCTCAGCTTGAGCTTTTACGAAATCCTAGAGCACTATATAGCAATTTATTAATTAGTCAATAGCATGTTGTGTAATTGGTGAAAACTAGTATTATTGTCCTACTTAAATATGTTTAACAGTCTTACGCCTAAAGTTGGAATTGATTTAGGAACTACCAATATCCTCGTTTTTGTTCCGGGGCAAGGGATTGTTTTGAATGAACCCTCTGTTGTTGCGATTTCTGACGATAATAAAGTTTTGGCTGTTGGGTCAGAGGCTAAGCTTATGATCGGACGTACTCCTGAAAGTATTAAAGCTTATCGTCCTATGAAAGATGGTGTGATTGCGGATTATCGCGTCACTGAAGCAATGCTTAGATATTTTATGCGAAAAGCAATGAGTAAATATCATCTATTTCGTCCGGATGTGATGGTTTCTGTTCCAGCAGGAGTAACTTCAACAGAAAGACGTGCTGTGGTTGAGGCTGCCATGAAGGCTGGTGCAAGAAATGCTTTTGTTGTAAAAGAGCCTATTTTAGCGGCAATTGGTGCAGGAGTTCCTATTTATGAGCCTCAGGGACATATGATTGTTGATATCGGAGGCGGTACTACAGATGTGGCAGTTATTTCTCTAGGAGGTATTGTTACGTCCAACTCTGTTAAGTGTGCAGGTAATAGAATAGATGCTTCGATTATTGATTATGTTAAAAAGACTAGAGATTTAGCAATTGGTGAAAAAACAGCAGAAGAGATTAAGATTAATATTGGCTCAGCATTGCCTCTTGAAGATGAATTGATGATGGAAATAAAAGGTAGAGATATGCTTTCTGGATTGCCAAGAGTGACAGAAATTAGAAGTAATGAGGTTGTTAGAGCTATCAATAAAGAGTTGAGAGTTATGATAAAAGCACTTAAAGATGTTTTTCAAGAGACACCCCCAGAGCTGGCTGCTGATATTATTGACGGCGGTATTATTATGACAGGAGGAACATCACAACTTCGTAATTTCCCAGAACTTATCAGGCGAAGAACAGGTGTAAAGGCTGCTGTGGCAGATCAGGCTTTATTCTGTGTCGTAAAAGGGACTGGTATAGCTCTTGAGCATTTAGATGTATATAAGAGAGCTGTCTTAGCTAAAAAATAAGCAAACTACAATAGTCGGAAGCCATAATAGGGGATTGTCAGGATATTTGACTGCCACATACGTTATTATATAGATATGAATGAAGGTGTACCTAATAAATTTTCTAGCCCAGAAGAAGAGATTGCTTTTTTAAGAGGGCAAATTGCTAACCGTGAGCAAGAGTCCTTGTCGCGTTCAGCTGAACTAGACCCCTCTAGCTCAGAAGCTATTGGAAAAGAACAGATTAAAGAGTATGTTAGTTTCACTCCTAAGATGATTCTTAATCCTGAGTATGAATTAAAAAACGAGTCTTTAGCAGAGTCTGTTGAGCTAGTGTCTGTAGCTACTGATCCTGCTGGGGAGATTATGCAAATTGCTTTTGAAAAAGGGATAAGAAATGCTTTGTCTGTGCTAGACAAGACGACAAATGCTTATGTAATCGATGAGGTTCATAGAAGGCTTGTAGAGCATATTAAAACTGGTGTAGAAGTTGCTGATTTAAAGGAGGGTGTTCCTCCTTGGCATATTATGCATATGACTTTGTATGAAGTGACAATGCCATCTCAAAAAACAGTTGATGGGTTAGAGTTGCAGTTGAAAGATTTGATAGGCATCATGGAGCAGTTTTTTTCAGGCTTAAGAACTATCGGTTCTTTGCAGATGAACAATCACTTAGTGATAGAAATTGCTGTGGCAGATAAGAGTGATGATATTGTTTTTTATGTATCTGTTCCGAATGAATTTAAAGCTCTTTTTGAGAAGCAGATATTGTCACTGTTTCCAAACGCTACGCTCTTGGAACAGCCACATGATTATAATATTTACGTTGATGATGGACATACTTTAGTGGCTGACGTCTCTCTGACTAAGCCTGATATTTATCCTCTTAAGACTTATGAGGATTTTTCTTCTGACCCGCTGGCAGTTGTGTTAAATTCATTTTCTAAAATAGAGCGTATTGGTGGAGGTGCTGCTTTGCAGTTCATTATTCGGTACCCAAAGAAAAATTACCGTAAACAATATATAGGAATCATCAAAGCTATCGAAAAAGGCACAAAGACTGGAGAAGCTATATCTAGAAGTACCCTAAAGGGAGAAATATTAGGATCTGTTACTGATTTTTTTCTTGCTCCTAAAAAGAATCTTGATGCAGTTGAGAAGCCAAAAGAAATCGATACTGATGCTATTGAGTTATTTAAGAAAAAGTTTAATTCTGATATTGTTGAGGTTAACATCAGAGCAGTCGTTTCGTCATCTAGTCTGAGTCGGGCTGAGCAGATATTGAGTGAGTTAAAATCCACTTTCAATCAATTCGATTTACCAGAAGGGAATCAGATGGTTTTTAATAAGCAGGCAGGTATACATTTAAGACATGCTCAAAAAGCTTTCTCCTTTAGACAATTGTCAGAAAAAACTCTCATACCACTATCGTTAACAGAGTTGTCGACAATAATTCATTTTCCTGGTAATGGAATCTCTTCATCTCCGCAATTTAAACAATCATATTCCAGCACGGCGGCAGCTCCAACAAACATGCCAACATCAGGAACTCTCCTGGGTGTTAATAGTCATAGAAATGTTGATAAACAGATTTTCATATCGGATGAAGACAGGTTGCGACATTTTTACATTATTGGTCAAACAGGAACAGGTAAAACTACTCTCATGAAAAATATGATTGTACAGGACATCCTTCGCGGAGACGGTGTTTGTATGATTGATCCTCATGGTACAGACATTGAGGATGTTCTTGGATCAGTGCCTCCTGAACGAGAGAAAGACATTATATACTTTGATCCGTCTCGTATGGATAGGGTGGTTGGTCTTAATATGCTGGAATACGATTATTCTAAACCGGAACAAAAAACCTTCGTAGTGAATGAGCTGTTTTCCATCTTTCAAAAACTTTACGGTGGTAATCCTGAATCTATGGGTCCGATGTTTGAGCAATATTTTCGTAATGCTACGATGTTAGTGATGGAAGATCCTGCTAGTGGAAATACTCTGATGGATATTGGGCGAGTAATGGTTGATGAAAAGTATCGTAAGTATAAGCTCGATAGGGCTAAAAATCCGATAGTCGTTCAGTTTTGGCGAGAGATTGCTTCTAAAGCAGGTGGTGATGCTTCTCTTGAGAATATAGTTCCATACATCGTCTCTAAATTTGATATTTTTACAGCCAATGACTTCATGCGTCCAATTATAGGTCAGCAGCGCTCAGCTTTTGATTTTAGAAAAGTGATGGACGAAAGGAAAATACTCTTAGTTAACTTGTCTAAAGGAAGACTCGGAGAGATAAACGCCAATCTTCTCGGTATGATATTTGTAGGAAAGATTTTAATGGCGGCTCTGTCGAGGGTTGATGACCCTACTCGAGGATTTCCACCATTCTATTTACATATGGATGAATTTCAGAATATCTCTACAAACTCCATATCAGCCATTCTTTCAGAGGCTCGTAAATATAAGCTCGGTCTGACTATTGCTCATCAATTCATTGCGCAGCTTCAACCAGATATTAAAGATGAGGTTTTCGGAAATGTCGGTTCGATGGCTACTTTTAGAGTCGGTCCAGAAGACGCTAAGTATTTAGAACAGCAATATTCCCCAACTTTCAGTACTAGTGACTTAATGAATGTGCCAAATAGGAATGCTTTCCTAAAAGTGTTGGCTGACGGGACTCCGACTTCACCATTTAGTATTTCCACGTTACCGCCAGCTGAAATTGACCTAGAAAGAGTTTCTAGGTTGATTAAACAAAGTTATGACCGGTATGCTCATCCTCGAGAAGAAATTGAGGAGGAAATACGTCTTCGATACCAAAAGCCAGCTCCGCCAGTTCCTTTAAGGTCACTCGTGAAGTAAGTGTTAATTAATAATTATGGCAGACATCAGTATTACAAATAATATTAAAGACAATCAGGTAAAAACTGACTATTTTTCTGAGAAAAACGATAAGAATAAAGAGAGCTTGACTGTGTGTGGTTACCTTGTCCCTAAGGCGGGTCGTTCTGGTGTTAAGACAGCAAGTCTGTTGCGTGAAGGTCTGATGATTGTTAGGGATACTGACAAAGAAGTGATGTTTGATCCAGCTAAGCAGATATTAATAGATAAGCTGGTTAGAAAACTGTCTATTATCCCTAGTGAAGGTCTAAGTCTTGAAAATGATATTCCTGAAATTATTAATTTAGCCAAATTAATCGGATTATCACGTGAAGTGTGTTCTAAAAAAAAGTCTGATGAACAGGATTCCGTAAAAGAAAAAGAAGAGTCAAGGTTAGTTGAAAAGAGTTCAGATTTCGTTTCACATAAAGACATGCTTATATTATCAGATTCTGATGAGATAAGGGTCCCTATTTTAGTTTCCAAATATGCTGAAGAGGTTCATCCTAAAAGTACCTTAGAAAAAGTATCTACAGATAAAGGGAAAGAATTATTTCAGAAAAAAAATGATTTAAAAAAGGTTGGTAGAAAAGTGGTTAAGATGATCAATCATCCTTCTCTTCCTTCACGCTCAGTCAGTAATCCTTCTAGAGATCACTCTCCTCTAGTCACTGAGTATTTATCTGATCAGAGATATTGTGATTTTATAAATGAATTTTATCCATCGCCCTCGATTTTTCAGAGAATTTTAGAGACTACAATTTTTCAGGTTGAGAACGATACCGTTGATTCTATCGGTAAGTGGTTGGGCGAGAAACAAATCAGCCCTTTTATTGTCCTTGAATCCATGTCTGTCGGAGAAGTGGTACAGATGTCTGAAATGACAGAAATTAGGACTATGTTGATTGATAATAGTATAAAATATGAAACTTTTATCGCCTGGATTGATTTAATCGAGGAGATGCAGTTGTTGGTTGAAGGGGGTGACGATATGGTTTTTGGTGAATTGTTTGCTAGGTGGGTAATTGAATCAGAGATTAAATATGTTCTTACAAATTCGGGAAACAATTCACAGGTTGAGGATTAAAAAAGTTAATTTTATTTTAAAGGTGGTATTATTAAAGTATGTCCAATGATAGTTCTTTGCAGGAAAATGTTTTTACGTTTGACCTAGATTCACAAAAAGGGATCACTCACTTATTAACCTCTTTGCGAATAAGTGATATTAGTGCTGACCAGAAAAATGAATTAAGAGATCTCATTTTTCAATATACTAACGGAGGAAGAGATAATTCTACTAAGATTGATTTAGAGCAAAAAATTATTGCTTATGCAATTATTCCTGTTGCCGCTAATGGTAGTTTTGCTAATAAGCCTGATCTTACATTCGGATCTTTACGTAATTCGCCAACTTTCTCACCATTATCAATTAGTCAAGAAGTAAAAACAAAACTCGCGACTCCTCATCCAGTACCTGTCAAACAGCCAGTGCCTCAAATTGCCACCACTACTCCCCAGTCAGAAGTTGTTCTCCCAGCGCCTGTAAGGAAAAACCCTTCTCTAGGTCAGGTTCCTGTGCCAGTTGTAGAAAAAGCTGTGATACCTGAACCTGTACTAACACCCTTGCCACAGACTCCTCCTGTAGTCCCTGTAGAGATTGACCCGCAGTTAGTTTCTACTGAACCTCAAGTGTCACCTGCATCCCCGCCCGTAGTAGTAAAATTTGACCCTAATCGATCAGCTTTTCGTATCAAAGAAATAAAATCTATTGTAAATGATAAGGTTGGGAATCCTGTCAATCTTGTTAATATAGATAATGAAGTTGGACGTGAGTATATGGCTGCCTTACTCGATGCGATGAAGAAACAAAGTAGTGGTACTTCGGTTATTTCTGCAATGAAACGTTTAGAAGTCGCGTTTATTTCTGTTGAAAAAACATTAAAAAGTCAGGGTCAAAAAATTTCTTCCAAAAAAGTTGAAAAAAAAGAAGTTTCTACCCCTGATATCAAAACTACAGAAGTAAGGAATAATAACGTACCGATTGTTCCAGAAGAAAAAAAAGCTCCAGCACAGTCTGTGGAGGTAAAAAAGAATACACTCACAGACCTTCCTGTTGCTGTAAGAAAACCTGTAAAAGAAATTCCTGTTCCTACTCCTGTCCAGACCGACGTGAGAATTGAGGTTGCTGATGGTGGTTTAAAATCAGGTTTTGAAACCACTGTAAATCCTGCCTCTCTTCCAAAACCTGTTGAAAGTAAGGTTGTTAAGAATACACCCACAGACCTCCCTGTAAAAGCTAAGACTGTTAAGTCTGCAGACTCAAAAACTGTATCAGTTGCTATACCTCTTTCATTATCTGATGTGAAATTACATTCTCTGAGTGACCTTCCTTCACCATCTGAAATAGACACATCTTCCACCTCTGGAGACATTATGTTTACTAAGCAGGTTGATAGTGGGTTAAACCAGCTTCTTTCTGAGTGGTCAATATTTAAAAAGAGTGGGCTTTTTGGTACTGGTCCAAAAGGTTTTGAACACCCTCTCTTTAAACAAGTTTCTAACCTACCTATTCCGTTGTTATTGTCCGGTCGTTTCGAAGGTTCTACTCAAGAGGTAAAACAGAGTATTACTGATTATATGAATGGTTGGCGTTACGAGCAGGGCATTATTTATGAGCATGGCGAAACTTTTGAACATTACCTTAGAAGAGTAGTGAGTCATATTCTTGACTTGCAATTAAAGAACCAGAGTTCATAATAATTCCGAAATGAATTCGACTCACCATTCTTTGTTAGTGCAAACGGTACTTGTGCGTGAGTTCGTATTATCTGCAGACCTTACTGCTGACGCTGAAGTCCTGGATGAGTACAATAATCGCTTTGGTATTCAAGATGCAAGAGATTTAGTAAAAAGGGCATACAACAGACCGTCGGAGGAAAGTACTCAGTGTCTTGTCGTCAGGAGTGATTTTATTACCCATGAGGCTCAAAATGCTTTATTAAAAATCATTGAAGAGCCTCCGCTTTCTACTAGATTTATATTCATTTTGCCTGAAGGCTTCAGTATTCTCCCGACATTGATGTCACGATTTCAGATAGTAAAAATACCTGAATTTTCTTTAGGTAAAGAGTCTAATATAGAATTCTATACCTTCTTAAGTCAGTGTTACAAAGACAGGTTGACTGCTATAGAGAAAGCTACTAAGCAAAAAGATGTTGATTGGCAACAGTCTATAAAGCGAGGTCTAATTCAGTATATAAAAAATATCAAACCTTCTAGTCAAAGTTATTTATTTGAGCTGGAGTTCGTTGCTAGAAAATTACTAACCCGAGGTGCTTCAAACAAAATGTTGCTTGAACATATGTCACTGATTCTTCCGGAAAACAAGTCGTGATGAAGTTTATAAAATGCTACACTGTACTAAATATAATTGGACAAATAACCTATGGATACTGATATTAAACAAAAACTACAAGAAACAAAAGAATGGTTACAAAAAGAATTTACAGGCATTAGGACTGGACAAGCTAGCCCAGCCTTACTTGACGGTGTAAAGGTGGAAAATTATGGAAGTTTTACTCCTATTAATCAAATCGGTAGTGTTGGTGTGGAAGACGCACGAACGTTAAGAGTCTCTCTTTGGGATGCTTCGCAAATTTCTGCTGTAGAAAAAGCAATTCGTGATGCAGATTTGGGAGTTTCCTTGGCAATTGATAGTTCTGGATTGAGAGTCATTTTTCCTGAGTTGACATCAGAACGGCGGACTCAGCTTTTAAAATTAGCTAAAAGTAAACTTGAAGATTCTCGTGTTGCAGTCAGGGCTGTTCGGGATGACGCTATGAAGCAGATTGAGAAAAAACTTAAAGACGGAGATATTAGTGAAGATGAGAAATTTACTGAAAAAGAATTTGTGCAAAGTAGTGTTGATTCTACAAATAATGAATTAGAAGCATTGTTCAATAAAAAAGAACAAGAATTAAATAAATAATGTATGTCAATCTTACTTTTTCTGGGGGTCTTATTTATATTAGTTTTGGTGCATGAATGGGGTCATTTTATCGTAGCAAAGAAAACAGGGATGAGAGTAGATGAGTTTGGCATTGGAATGCCTCCAAAATTGTATGGGTTTAAGAAAGGGGAAACTGAATATACTCTCAACGCTTTACCAATAGGTGGTTTTGTTAGGATTTGGGGAGAGAATTATGAAGAGAAGATTAACCTTACGGAGGCAGAGCAACAACATATTTCCCGAAGCTTCAGTGCAAGACCTAAGTGGGCACAGGCTGCAGTTTTAGTGGCTGGTGTAACAATGAATATTTTATTTGCTTGGTTCTTATTCACTTTGTCATTCGTGATAGGAGTTCCGGTTGCTGTTGATGATGCTATGGCGACGGATTCTACTCAGTTATATATTTCAGGAGTATTGCCTGACGGTCCGGGGATAGAGTTGCCAGTAGGTTCAATAATTACCTCCATGTCACAGGGTGGTGAATCTATTACGTCTCCTACTCCTTCTGAATTCAGTGAGTTTGTGACTGCTGTGGCTCCTCAAGAGATTCATATCACTTATATACTGAGTGATGAAGAAAACACGGTTTCAGTGATTCCGACACAAGGTGTGATTTCTGAAGAGCCTGATCGGTATGCTGTTGGAATCGCTTTGTCTTTCATTGAAATACAAAAGAGTTCTGTCGGAGATGCTATTATTGCGGGTTTTTGGTCAACATGGGAGGGTTTTATCGGAATCGCTAGAGGATTGGGTGATTTAGTCAGTAAGATTTTTGTTGGAACTGCAGATTTTACTCAGGTTGCTGGTCCTATTGGAATCGTCGGCATGGTTGGTGATGCTGCGTCATTTGGAATCACTTCTTTATTTATGTTTACAGCCATCATTTCCCTCAATCTTGCTGTCATTAACTTATTACCATTCCCAGCTTTAGATGGAGGACGTTTAGTGTTTGTTTTGATTGAGACTGTAATAAGACGTCCAATTCCTCCTATTTGGGCAGGACGTCTCAATCTGGCTGGCTTCGCTCTCTTGATGTTCTTGATGATTGTTGTCACTTATAACGATATTATAAGACTATTATAATTTACCTATGCGCCAATCTAAACTACTAACAAAAACTCAGAAAGAATCACCTGCTGACGAAGTGTCAAAAAATGCTCAGCTTTTGATTAGGTCCGGATATATTTATAAGAATATGGCTGGTGCTTATACATTCTTACCTTTAGGGTTGAAAGTGCTTGAGAAAATAAATTGTATCATTCGAGAAGAAGTGGAGAGAATTGGTGGTCAAGAAATGCATATGCCAAGTCTGCAAGAAGATAATTTGTGGAAGCAGACAGATCGTTGGGATGATAAAAATGTTGATGTTTGGTTTAAGACAGAGTTGCAATCTGGGGGTCAGATTGGTCTTGCTTGGACTCATGAAGAAGTTATTACCGACATGATGAGGCAATATATTTCGTCATATAAAGATTTACCTTTTTCTGCTTACCAGATTCAAACTAAATTCCGTAATGAAGTGAGGGCTAAGAGTGGAATTATGCGTACTCGAGAATTTTTAATGAAAGACCTGTATTCATTTTCTGCCACAGAAGAACAGCATTCAAAGTTCTATGAGGCATGCTCAGATGCTTATGTCAGAATATTTAACCGTTTGGGTATTGGTGATAAAACTTATAAAACATTCGCTTCTGGTGGTGCTTTTAGTAAATTTAGTCACGAGTATCAAACTTTGGCTGAGGCAGGTGAGGACATTGTCTACGTTTGTGAAGAAAAGGGAGTTGCTATTAATGAAGAAATATTTGATGAAGTTGATTTGGCAGAATTGGGAGTAGTCAAGGAGGAGATGGTGAAGAAAAAAAGTATCGAAGTAGGAAACATTTTTTCTTTAGGAACAAAGTTTTCTAAGGCTTTAGGTCTTACTTTTAAAGATGAGTCAGGTGAAAATAAACCAGTTATTATGGGTTCTTATGGCATTGGTCCCGCACGTGCAATGGGAACAGTGGTTGATTTATTGTCTGATGAAAAAGGGATTGTTTGGCCAGAAAATATCGCTCCTTTTAAAGTACATCTAGTTGTTCTTAATACAGATAATGAAGAGGTTGTAGACTGGGCTAATGGTGTGTACACAGCCCTACAGAAGCAAGGAGTAGAAGTATTGTTTGATGATAGAGATTTGCGACCTGGTGAAAAATTTGCTGATAGTGATTTGCTAGGTTTGCCATATCGAGTTGTAATAAGTAAAAGGAATAAAGAGCAGGGGGCTTTTGAAGTAGTAACAAGGTCAACAGGAGAGGTAAGAAGCCTGACGGAAGATGAGTTGCTCTCTGATTTCCAGTAAAATTTTATAAAGAGCTTATTAGATTTTGTTCTAACAAGCTCTTTATTTGGTTCCTTAGCAAAAAATAATCGTGAAGAAGAATCGGTTTTTCTGCTAAATATATTTAGTATTTGCTGTCTTTTGAAAGACTGTGTAAATGGTCAGGACGGAATTTACAAACTATGTCACAAAAATGACTTGTCAAAAGTAATTGCTGGAGTATGATATGGTTATCATGATTCTATCACTAGCTTCAGAGATTGTAATTAGTCACAAAAGGGCATACTCATAAATTTTGAGTGTGCCCTTTTTGATTTACTACTAGCAAAAAATAGATACTCATGATTAAAATTACTATCAGTGAATAATTATAAAACGAACATGACAAATATTCTTAATACCCGCGTACTTCTAAGTGCCGGTATCGTACTAGCACTTTCAGCCGCTCTTATCAGTGCAACTGGTGCATTCTTCAGTGATTCAGAAACATCAACTGGAAACACCTTTGCTGCTGGTTCTATCAACCTTACTCTTGAAGACTGGGATGGGTCAACAGCAGTTGCTCATACTGCTTGGAATGTTACCGGTATCATGCCAGGCGATAATGACTCAAAGATGGTTGTTGTCAACTCTGACGTAGATGCTTGGGCAAAAATTGAACTTGCAACGCCAGTGACTACTGACGGTGGAATTCCTGGTCTTAGCGGTGAACTACATCAGGAACTTCTATTCGCTATCGAAGGTTCAGATGACGGCATTACATGGACACCTTTCGTGTCTGGTCTGACAATTCCAGTAGGTGGCTTGGCTGTTTATTCTGCAACATACAATGCTTATATGACAGGTGGTCAACCGTATTACATACGAGTCACCTATGATTTACCAGGTGTTGTAGACAATGCAGCTCAAGGTGACTCAGTTGTGCTTGATGTGACTGTTACTGCAATGCAGTATGAGAACAATACTGACCCACTTGCTAACCTAGTGTTCTAGTCGAATCATGACTAGAATCATTAGTAGTTTAGGAGTGATTGCTTTCACCGGAGCTGTCTTGGCAGTTGGTGTCACCGGAGCTTTCTTTACTGACACTGAAACTTCAGTTGGGAATGTATTTACCGCTGGCTCTCTGGCTATACAACTTGATAGTGCTGGGTTTGTGCATAATGCCAACCCAATCTATGGTCTAGATGAGGCGGGGAATAACTCTGGTTGGAATGCTGGTGATCCGTATCACCAATTCCTCTACTTTGAAGATGTTATCCCTGGAGACAGTGGTGCTCGGCACCTAAGTTTGCACAATAACTCACCGTTTGAAGATGCGTATTTGTGTCTTTTCTCGGGAGAAACAAGTGCAAGCAGTGCGCTTGGCGATGAAATTGAAGTTTTTGTCTGGCGTGAGCCAACCCAAAACTTCAAATATAACCCCAGTGCTATTGGAGCTTTAACTGAGACTGCTCTTACAGCAATTCCAGTTAGTATCAATGACCTGACAGGAGTCACCTATGCTGAAGCTGGCTCGGTGATTGCACCGCTTACTGCGGGAGCTACTGAACACATCATAATTGCGTGGTGTGCCGGTACTATGACAGTAAATTTGACTGGAGACGCCTCACTGTATCCCGGTGAAGTGGGAAGTACTATTGAATGTGATGGAGCTAGTATGACTACTCAGAGTGAGTCATACGTAGCGGACATGACTATCTATGGAGAGCAAACCGCCGGCAACGACGGATTCCTCTGTAGCTCTGTGTCTTTGTAGAAATTACAAATCATCTCATAAGAACTGATTCTGAGAGTGGTGGTAGACCATCACTCTCAGGGATGAGTTCTGATGAACTCAAAATAAGCATGGAAACATTTTTTAAAATACAAAAATATGTTCTAATCACCTTGATTGTGCTTTTTGGTGGTATATTACTGTTAGGTGCTCTGGCACCGGGAGGATTTGCTGCGCGAGTGGTATTGTCTGGTTCTATGGAGCCAGCTATTCCCACTGGTGCTGTGGTTTTTACCCTCTCTCAAGCTTCGTACTATGAAGGAGATGTAATAACGTATCAAACCATCGGGAATTCTGTCCCCACTACTCATAGAGTGGTGTCTGTAGAAGAAGGTACTCTCGGCAATTTACACACCACGCGTGGTGATGCTAACGATGTGGACGATTTTAATCGAGTTAGGCAAAACAGTATTTATGGAAAAGTGCTCTTCCATATCCCGTATCTAGGTTTTATTTTAGACTTTGCCAAGACATCTATAGGATTTTTGTTGTTAGTGGGTTTTCCTATTTTGTTTATTATTATCGAAGAAATTAAAAACATCGTGGCTGAAGTCAAAAAAAATCGTAAAGAAAAGTCAGATTCTATGGATAATTCAAAGACTTCATAAGAATAAATATGAAAAAACTTCTTCTTATTATTACAGCATTCATAATCTTCCTACCTTTCAATACAAGTCTGGCGTTTTTTACTGACATTGAATCAAGTAATGGCGGAACATTTTCAGCCGGAACTCTCTCTTTTAATATTATCCCAGACACCCATAGTAGCGGTATTTCTGATGTCTTTAGTCCATCTTTTGGCTTTACTATACAGAATACAGGAACTGAAAATCCTCAATATAAAATTACTGCCACTACTACATCGAGCGAATGCTCTGTGTCTGATTTCTACAACGAACTTGATATTACACTCTCTGGACCAAACAGTATTAGTTATACAGGTTCATTAGACAGTCTTAATTTCACGGGCTACTTTACTGGCTCATGGGGTATGACTGTGGGAATAAGTAATGATTTTAGCGCTTATATCGGAGAAGCCTGTGAATTTACTTTTATAGTAGAGGCTTGGCAACAAAACATTGTGTACGGAGATGGTGGCTTTACTGATACGAACACAGTCACTTTTAACCTAACTTCTCTTGCTGCAATCGGGCAACAAGTTACGACCAGTATTGTTCTAAACGAAATTTATCCAAACAAAATTTCTACCACAACCTTACTTCTCGACCAAGAATGGGTTGAGTTATATAATGGCACTGATAATCCAATCGACATTGAAGGTTGGCAGATTGGTGAACTTACCAGTGGTGTCGGAGCTGAAGTTAAGCATACAGTTTCTTCTGTCAATACTTGTGCATCAGGTTTCAAGGTTGGTTACGCACGTCCTTACAATGGGGCATCTACCGTTGTTCCAGCAGGAGGGTTACTGATAGTTGAGCTCTGTGCAAGTGGACGGATGTACAATAACGGTGACACCATAACCTTATATAATGCAGCAAGTACAACTTTAGATAGCCATACCTACCCTGATACACAAGCCGGAAAATCCCATGCTCGTATTCCAGACGGAGGTACTTGGGTTGATCCTATTCCATCTCCAGGTATTTCCAATATGGAAACTATAACTGTTGATGATTTACTGAAGGAGGGGTGGAGTGACGAGGTAATTAAATCTGTCCTTGGTAGCGAAGATGATGGTTTACTTAATGTTGAAAATACACAAAATACTGAACCAGAAGAGTCTACTGAAGAAGATCTGCCAACACCTTCAGCTCCAGACGGCACAATATAAGAAACTGAAGAAACTGAAGAAACTGAAGAAACTGAAGAACCTGAGGTCATATCAGGCACTGAAAATGAGTCTGTTGATGAAGACATATCTGATCTTGATCCTGAAGAGTCAGAGACTGATGATGAGGTCATGACAGAAAATGAGTCTGTTGTAGAGGAAGCTGGAGATATACCTGAGCCTGATACTGAACAACCGGAGAATATTGTAGAAAAGACTGATGATGAGGTCATGATAGAAGATGAATCTGTTACTGAGGAGACGGAAGAGCCTAAGGATGTGTCTGAAACTGGAGATGAACCAGAGAATGAAGAAGTTGAAACTGACACAGAAGAACTAAACGATAAAACTATACCAGAGCCAGAAAAAGAAAAGGAAGAAGAAGCGACTGAGTCTGAATTAACCACCGAACCAATTATATGATATTAAGAATTAAGTACATATTCTTAATATTGTATGCTGTTGTGTTTGCAACGAGTTTTACTTTTCCTACTACAACCTTTGCTTTAGTAGTAGATTTTGAAGAAACACCTCTTTTTACCAACGCAAACATTACTCCAGGCGATAGTGTTACACGAGCAGTTTTAGTAGAAAATGACACAAATGATACACAGTCGGTGTACGTTTTTGTAGAAAACACGTTTAATGACGGTCTTGCCGACGTCATGTCATTAACAGTAACCGACGGTTCAACCACTTATTATAGTGGTACTTTCACTGATTTTTTCAACACCACACCAGTCGTACTCAGTACACTTTTGACTGGAGTTGATACTACTTATGTCTTTACTGCTTCTCTACCAGACAGTATTGATAACAGTTACCAATTAAGTACTTTTGGCTTTGATCTTACAATCGGTTTTGTAGACGGTGCTACACAGTCTACAAGTGGAGGTGGAGGTAAAGGATCAGCTTTCAGAATTACTAATGAACAGATTGATTCAGTAAACACCGTCTCTGACGGTGTTACAATTACTTGGAATACCAATCGTAAGAGCTCGAGCTATTTAATATGTGGCAATACCGAAGACGGTCCGTTTGAAATTAATAGTAGTGATTCAAATCTTGGATACCCACTATCAGTATTAGAAGTGGGTAGTGATACAAATATACATAGTATGACCATTTCCGGCTTGTCAGAAGGTTCTTACGAATGTAGACCGGCTTCTAGGCGAAATGCCAATAGCACATTTACCATTGGTGACACATTGACATTTCGGTTGCTAACTAGAGCAGTAGCAGGAATCAGTACGACAGCTGAAATGACTGATCCTATAAAAATACCTCAGGTTCCTACAAGCTTAGTTCTTGGGGTTGAATCTGACACTAACGAAGAGCCTGTTACTCTAATAGCTTCATCATCTTCAGTTGATTCTCCTGATGTGATTGAGGAGCAAGAGCAACCTTTGGCAGACATTACTTCTTCAACATCTGTGGATGAGTCTGAAAATTGTACGTATATCTGGCTTATCATACTGACAATAATGACCTTCATCTGGACAGTAATTGACGACAGGATTCTTCATCAAAGTAAAGCCTCCAAGCAGATGTTTTTCAAAAACTCTCTATTTGCAGTCTCTTTTGGTGCAGTAGTATGGTGGCTTAATTCTTCAATGTTTATGGATATATTTGGATGGCTCTTTGGTGCAACTTGGCTTGGTATGTATATGTTTGACTACTTAAAACATTCAGAAGATTCGTTTTGGAATAGTACGCTACGACACCTATTCTTTGGAATTACCTCCACATTCCTGGTTATTTCTTCTATTGTTTTAAACTGGCCATGTCAATGGTGGCCGTTCATGGTTGTTGTGGTAGGAAGTAGTCTACTATGGTTGACACGAAAAAATTAGCATAGTAGCAGAGCTCAGCCTATCTTTAGTGTTCCGAAAGTGTAAATAAAAGTGGTTTAAAGGCGATAGTATATACGGATACCTTTATTTATAGTCAGATATTCATAATCCTTTATTGCTTCTTAAATACGTAGTATAATACGCGAAATGAATGTATTTAAGCGACACTTTAATAATCTTCTCTCCTCCGTATCTACGGATATTGCTATTGATTTAGGGACGGCCAATACTTTGGTTTACGTTAAAGGAAAAGGTATTGTTCTTAATGAGCCGACAATAGTTGCTATCAATAAAAAAACCGGACAGTTGGTTGCTGTAGGTAATGAAGCTAAAGCAATGCTCGGACGAACCCCTTCACATATAGACGTTATCCGACCTCTTGTTGATGGTGTAATATCTGATTTTGAAGTGACTGAGGAAATGTTGGCATACTTAATAAATAAGGTTCGTAGCGAAATGCGGTCTTGGATTGCTCCACGAATGCTGATTGGTGTGCCATCGGGTATTACAAACGTTGAAATGAGAGCTGCAAGAGATGCTGCTAAAAATGCTGGATCAAGAGACGTTTTCTTAGTTGAAGAGCCGGTTGCAGCAGCTATTGGAGCAAAGCTTCCTATCTCTAAGGCTGTCGGAAGTATGATTATTGATATTGGTGGAGGTACTACTGATATTGCTGTTTTGTCATTAAATGGATTGGTAGTGTCTCGTAATCTACGTGTTGCTGGAGACCATTTAAATTCGTCAATTATGTCGTACATAAGGGATCAGTTTAAAGTTCATGTTGGCGAAAAGACTGCTGAGGATGCAAAGATAGCCTTAGCTTCAATTTCTGAGTCTGAATCTGGTAAGGAGCTTGTTGCAAGAGGTCGTGATGTTGTGACAGGCTTACCTCGTGAAGTTGTTATTACAGATAGTGATGTTCGTGATGCTGTCGCTTCTCAAGTTGACATGATAGTTGAGACGGTAAAAAATGTTCTAGAAACAATCCCTCCAGAAGTTATGTCAGATATCATGCAGCGTGGTATTCATCTTTCTGGAGGAGGTGCTTTGATTCCGGGATTAGCTACTCTGTTGGAACGCTCATTACTGTTGCCTGTAATAGTAGTTCCCGACCCCCTCCGAGCGGTTATCAGGGGTGCTGGCATTATTATTGAAAACTTAGATGATTATCAGGAAATTTTGATTGATCATGAGGGTGCGATCGCGACACAAGTCTAAACAGAGACGGTCGATTAAGATCGTTGTAATATCACTTTTGATAATTAGTGCTGGTATGCTATTGCCGTACCTCATTTCTTCATCTATAGCAGTGATAATGTATCCAGTTCATTCTGTAAATACCTGGCTGACAGAATCCTCCGCCTCAATACCCGTTTTTGTTAGGACTCGACAATCTCTAGGGGATGAAATAAAAGTTTTAAAAAACTCATTGACGATAGCAAGTCGAACTGATTTAACTCAACAACGTTTATTTGAAGAAAATAATCGTCTGAGAAAGTTGCTTGATATTGATAATGAAGAAAGAATAGTTGCTGCAATCCTAGCCCGTCCAGATGAATTGCCTTATGATCTGCTTCAGATCGATAGAGGGCAAGATCATGGGGTTGAGGTGGGTGCACCAGTTTTTACTGGTAAGGATGTGGTAATTGGTCTAGTTGTTCATGTTACGGCTACTTATTCCTTTATAGAGCTTGTAACAACTCCTGGTTTTAAATCTACCGCCTTTATTTCCGGTCCTGATGTGGTGGTAGAAATGGAAGGGATGGGTGGTGGAGTAGCTAGGGTACGGGTGCCTCAAGGAGTTCCTTTGGCTGTGGACAATCTTGTTTATTTACCCAGCGTTGAGCCTGCTGTTTTTGGTCGGATTTCTTATGTTGAAAATACACCAACACAGCCTGAACAATATGGTTTTATTTCCCCTGAAATATCGTTGTCAGGTTTGTATCAGGTCGCGGTAGGGAAGCAGTCTCAAGTGACACGTTCTGCTTCAGAGATCGACCAGAGAATTTTGGCTGAAATAAGGACTAGGCTGTTGGTCGAAGGTGTTTCTGTCGGTAATCTAATCTCTACAACCAGTACTTCAACTATCCTTGAAGAGGGTCTAGAGATATAATTATGAATAATATATCAGCATCATCTTTGTATGTATTGATTATTTTATCAGTATTTCAGAACTGGATCCTGCCGGCTTTTTTGCTAATTGTTGTTTATAGCTTTAAATATGGTGCAGTATTTTTGATCCCTCTAGCGATCATGATCGACGGATATTTTGGTAATTTTCATCAGATTCCTGTGTTAAGTTTCTCTTCTGTTATATGGTTTGCTTTTGTTGATTATTTACGTCCACTGGTTGTTAATTTTAACACTATTCATCATGAGTAAGCTTCGAGACAGATATACAAAACATGTTGATGTTGAAGAGGTTCTTCTTGATGCTTCGAATATCCCCTCATTCAATAGCGGTCGGTTAGAAGGTAAGAGAGAATTGCCTATTACAAAGAATAAAGTTCTAACAATTTGGCTATTATTTCTCCTTATATCAGTTGCGTATTTAATAAAAATATATTCACTGCAGATAACTCACGGTGATAAATTTCTTGTCATTGCAAAAAATAATAGTGTCGATAAGGTTCTTATTATTGCTGAGAGAGGTGTCGTTTTTGATAAGAGAATGGAGATGATGATTTGGAATGAGGTTGATGAGACTGGAGAATATGATTTTCCAATCAGGGCTTATACTGATCGTTTAGGATTAGGGCAAGTGTTGGGCTATGTTAGTTATCCTAAGAAAGATAAAAGAGGCTTCTATTTCAGAAAGGATTATCTTGGGCGTAGTGGTGTTGAGTTGGCCTTTAGTGATTACTTAGAAGGAGAGAATGGAAGTAAGATCATTGAGGTTGATGCACTTGGCGAAGTTGTGAGTGAATTTTCAATAAATGCGACTGTGGAAGGTCGAGACATTTATCTTTCTGTTGATGCTGAGTTGTCTGAGGTTATGTACAACATTATCGCTACTTCGACGGAAAAAGCAGACTTTCGTAGTGGAGCAGGCGTTATTATGGATATTCACACAGGAGAGATATTGGCATTAACTAGTTTTCCTTCTTTTGACCCAGAGGTGATGGCGGATGGTGATGATGTTGATCTTATAATGCAATACAATAATGATGAAAGATTTCCTTTTCTTAATAAGGTGATTGGAGGTGCTTATGTTCCTGGTTCAATTGTAAAACCTTTTGTTGCTTATTCTGCTCTAGAAGAAGAAATTATTAGTCCTAATAAGGTTCTCTATTCTAACGGTAAACTTGTAATTCCTAATCCTTATAGTCCGGGAAACCCGTCAATCTTCAGAGACTGGCGTGTCCAAGGAGAAGTAACTATGAGAGAAGGTATCGCCTTTTCTTCCAACGTCTATTTTTACATTATTGGTGGGGGTTTGCCTAAAAATGCTGCTCCACAGTCAGGAATACAAAATCAGTTCACTGGACTAGGAATTACAAAAATGGCAGCAAATTATCGACGGTTTGGATTAGGTAGCTTGACTGGTATTAGTATCGCTGAAGAACAAGCTGGGGTGGTTCCTGATCCTGAATGGAAAAGAAGGGTCTTTGATGATGACTGGCGGTTAGGGGATACTTACCTTACTGCCATCGGGCAGTTTGGATTTTTAGCAACGCCGATTCAGATGGTTCGAGCTTACGCCGCGCTTGCTAACGGCGGGTACTTAGTAGAGCCTCATGTAATAGCTGGGGTGACTGTCAAAGGATTGATATTGGTATAGATGCTGAAAAGATGAAAATCATCCATGAAGGAATGAGGATGACTGTAGTCTTCGATGGAGGTACGGCACGTGCTCTAGAACGCTCAGACGTCGCTATAGCAGCAAAATCAGGTACAGCTGAGGTTGGAGTAGGTAATGCCTATGTAAACTCGTGGGCGGCTGGTTTCTGGCCGTATGAAGATCCTCAATATGCTTTTATCTTAATGATGGATCATGCTCCTCGAAGTAATGCCTTAGGTGCCACGAGAATTATGGGAGATGTTGTTGAATGGATAGCTGTTAATCGACCAGAGTATCTAGGAATTGAAGTTTTTGAGGATGAAAATAATTCAAATTAAGCTAACTTGTTTTTCAAAAGTTAGCTTAAGCAATTTTCATTTTTAGACTTAAGACTAAGTGTATTTTGAGAGGTTAGTAATCCACATGTTGACCCGCTCGCATTACTGCGTATAATTGAGGAAAATTTGAATATATGAATGACACACAAGCGTTTTTAACACCAGAAAAGTTCGATGAGCTAAAAAAAGAGCTAGACCATCTTAAAACTGTCCGTCGAAAAGAAGTAGCTGAATCTCTTGAGTACGCTCGAAGTCTTGGGGATCTTTCAGAAAATGCTGAATATCAGGAAGCTCGAGATATGCAAGCTGCTATCGAAGAGAGAATTAGTTATCTTGAAAAAACTATCAAAGAAGCAAAAATAGTTTCTCATGATAAAAAAAGTGTTGTGGTCGGACTAGGTTCTTCTGTAACTATTCAAAAAGAAAAAGATAAAGATAAAAAAGAGTACATGATTGTTGGTTCGGACGAAGCAAATATTCATAATAGAAAGCTCTCATACTTATCACCATTAGGCGAAGCTTTGATGGGAAAGAAGAAGGGGGATAATTTTGAATTTGAAACTCCTGTTGGAACGCGGAAGTATAAAGTTCTGAAGGTTGCTTAAGTGATGTAAAAAAAGGGTGGGCGCTTCGCGCCCACCCTTTTTTGTACCCAAAAAACAATTCATAAACAAATAAAACCATAAAGCAAGT
>CAZEUI010000004.1:0-31599 GCA_964515625.1 uncultured Candidatus Saccharibacteria bacterium | reverse complement strand
TACAATGGGTTTATATTAATGAATGGGTGTTATTAGGTAATGCGGGTATTTTTTTGTATGACTAAAGCTGTTAAGGGTGGTGATAGTAACAAGAGCAGGAGAAAGAGCGTCAAATCTTTGAATGGATTGAATCCTGATATTTTGGCTGATAAGTTGAATGCTTTGCGACGGTTGGTACCGGAGGCTTTTGTGTAAGGGAAACTGGATCCGGCTTTGCTGGGGAAGCTGTTTAAGAAAGACAGTGTGGCTGGTGTTGGTAAAGAAGCGTTAGATGGTACGGCTGAGGGGGAACGGTATGGGTTGAATTGGGCTGGGAAGCGGTTTGTTTATGATGAAATTGCTAAGCAATCTGTTTGTACCCTGACTTTAGATAAGAAACGTAGTTTACCTAAAATAAGTAGTGACGAGAAAGGGAAGGATGTAAAGGAGCCTAGTGACAATATTTTTATTGAAGGGGAGAATTTGGAGGTTTTACGGACTTTACAGAAGGCTTATTTTAATAAGGTGAAGATGATTTATATTGATCCGCCTTATAACACTGGCAAGGACTTTGTTTATCATGATAATTTTAAGCAGACGGAGGATGAGTATTGTGATGAATGTAACGTTACTAATAACGGTCATTTGACTAAGTCTTACCAGCAAAACTCTCGTGATGGTGGGCGGTTTCACTCCAACTGGCTCAATATGATTTATCCACGGCTTTTCTTGGCTCGTAACTTACTGCGTGATGACGGAGTGATTTTTGTATCGATTGATGATAATGAGGTACATAATCTGCACATGGTGATGAATGAGATTTTTGGGGAGGAGAATTTTGTTACACAACTTATATGGGAAAAGAAGCACACCCGAAGTAACGACGCAAAATACTTTTCTGACAATCATGATCATATTCTTGTGTTCAGCAAAAAAATAAATGCAATAAATTTTAATAAGCAGCCTAGGAACGAACAGCAATTGAGTGCTTATAAAAATCCTGATAATCACCTGAAAGGAGTGTGGAAATCAACGCCACTTCATGCAAAAAGTGGTAATAATACAAATTTTAAGTATGTTTTCAAAAATAATTTAATCTGGCAACCGCCTAAAGGCACTTTTCCAAGATTTAGTGAGGCAAGACTCAAGGAACTAGAGGATAATAATGAAATCTGGTTTGGTACTGACGGCAAGTCAAATCCAGCAAGAAAAAGTTTTTTGTGTGACGTTTCTGATGGAGTTGTTCCAGTAACTATTTGGAAATATGATGAGGTGGGACATAATCATGAGTCTAATCAAGAATTAAAATCATTAGATTTTGGAGGATTCTTTGACAACCCTAAACCAACCAGACTTATTCGAAGAATTTTACAACTCTCAACCAACAAGGACTCAAACGACCTAATCCTCGACTTCTTTGCTGGATCTGGCACTACCGCTCACGCTGTTATGGCACAAAATATTGCTGATGGTGGGAATCGTTCATATATATGTGTGCAGATGCCGGAGAATACGCCGGAAGGGAGTGAGGCACGGAAGTGCTGGGTATGAAACTATTTCGGATATTGCGATTGAGCGGGTGGGGCGCGCCAGCGCCAAACTAAAAACTGAACATCCCGACTATGCTGGGGACTTGGGTATGCAAGTGTATCAGGCGAGTGATTCGCATTTCCCGCAATGGCAAGCTAAAGCTTATGAAGACAACGATACTCTGATGCAGGATATTATTGATTTTGCTAAAGCTAAGCCGGAGGGGACAGAGAGGGAGCGGGCCGACGAAATATTGTTGAAGCTAGGTTATCCTTTAACAACTCCGTTGGAAGACAAAGGTGGTTGGCTGATGGCGGGAGGCACGCTGGCTTTGGTACTAAATGACTCTTTCAAAGCCAAAGATTTAATGTCAGTTTTGGCAGAAAAGCCAACTGAAGTGGTCGTATTAGAGCAAATCTTTAAGAAAGACGTCGATAAGATAAACTTTGATTTACGTTGCACCGAGAAGAAGGTAATTTTCCGCTCAGTTTGATATGAAACTGCAATTTGATCCCCATCAAGAATATCAGTTAGACGCTATTAAAAGCGTGACAGACTTATTTGACGGACAACAAACTACCGGTGGAAACGATGTTTTCAGCTCTAACGGTCTGGGTTTATTTCAAAACGGAATGGGCGTGGGTAATTTACTACAGATAGAAGAAGACGCCATAATCAAAAACCTGCACGCTGTTCAAGAGCGAAACAAGCTTACAAAACAAGAGGATTACCAAGGACGAAATTTCACCATCGAAATGGAGACTGGTACCGGCAAGACTTATGTTTATTTACGAACCATTTTTGAACTCCATAAGCGATACGGCTTTGGTAAGTTTATTATTGTAGTACCGGGTAAGGCTATTCGTGAAGGGGTGTTGAAGTCACTAGAAATTACTCGTGACCACCTGCGGACACTTTACGGCAACCCAAACTACAGCTTCTTCGCCTACAATAGTAAACGTCCGAGTGATCTGAGTGCTTTTGCTACCAGCAACAACTTGAGCGTCATGCTAATAAACATCGAAGCTTTTGACACGGTAAATCGAGTCATGAATAAAGCTAGTGACACTATCATCGGCGTACCGATGGAACTAATTCAAAAAACCAACCCGATAGTGATTATTGACGAACCGCAAAATATGGAGACGGACATTCGACGCAACGCTATAGAATCACTCAATCCACTTTGTACTCTACGTTATTCTGCCACCCACCGAAATTTATATAATCAAATCCACCGTTTAACACCTGTCGATGCCTATGACCAAGGGCTAGTTAAACGGATTGAAGTAGCTTCAGTCCGAGAGGAAGGAGCGCAGAATGATGCTTATGTGAAAGTAAAAAGTATTAAAGCGAGCAAAACTGCCATTGTCGCTACTCTGGAAATTGAAGTGGTTAATAAGGGTGTTATTAAGAAGAAGTCTATCAAAACCCAAGTACACAAAACACGAGCCACTAAGGAATGTAATTTGTATGAAGAGTCTGGATTCTTGCCGGCATACGACGGGTTTATTGTGAGTAGTATTGATGCTGGTAGTGAAGAAGTGGAGTTTCAAAATGGTGAAATAGTATCTACCCGCAAAGGAATTGGTGAACTTGATGATGAAATACGGAAACAGCAGATATACGACACTGTCAGTGAGCATTTAGAAAAAATGCGGAAGTTTCAGGAGCGAGGGGAAAAGATTAAGGTTTTGTCGTTGTTTTTTATTGATTCAGTTGTTAAGTACCGCAACCATGAAGCGGGGGAAGGTGGTATTTATGCGCAGTGGTTTAAGGATATCTATAATGAATTGTCAGCTCTACCTAAATACAAAAAAATAAAACTACCAAAGGTGGAACTAGTGCATGACGGCTATTTTTCTAAAGACAAAACGGGTGGCTACAAGGACACTAGAGGCACTACTGAAGCCGACCGCGATACTTACGCCCTAATAATGAAAGACAAGGAGAAGCTACTTTCAGCAGATGAGCCCTTACAATTTATCTTTTCTCACTCTACTCTAAAAGAAGGTTGGGATAATCCAAATGTTTTTCAGATTTGTACTCTAAATGAAACAGGGGCTTACGTTAAAAAGCGACAGGAGATTGGACGGGGATTAAGACTGCCGGTGAACCACGAAGGAGTGCGTATTTTCGATACTTCAATCAATGTCCTAACGGTGATTGCAAATGAAAGTTATGATACTTTTGCCAAAGGACTGCAAGGTGAGATTGAGGAAGAAACTGGGGTTAAGTTTGATGGCGGTAGAATAAAGAATAAATACAAGCGACAGCAGGTGAAGCTGAAGAAAAAATGGGAACTTGATGAAAAATTCCTGGAACTCTGGCAACGAATAAAATACAAGACTAATTATTCCGTTAGTTTTAGTGATAAGACTTTTGTTAAAAAGGCGGCTGAAGCAGTGGGGGAAATTAGTTCGGTAGCACCAAGGATTAGAACCGATGTGGCATCACTACAATTTGATGCTAGAAAAGGAATTTTAACTACTGTGCGGAAAGTTGGTAAAGGCAAGCAGTTTAAACAGTCTCTACCAATACCGAATATAATGAAGTATATTTCTTATCATACCCAACTCCGCCCTGACACTATCGCAACTATTCTGAACTTAGCCGGCAAGGAAGCGTTGACTAGACTACGCACCAACCCACAACACTTTATGGATAATATGGTGCAGGAAATCCGTCGAACTAAACAAGAGATGATTATTGATGGAATCAAATACGAGAAGATTGGTGAAGAGGTGTACGATATGCAAATATTTAAGGATGCAGAAATTGAATCGTATATAGATAACGTTCGAGTAGTACAAAATAAAGACAAAACTCTTTATGACCACGTAGCTTTTGATTCGCAGATAGAAAACGACTTTGCGGCTGAACTAGAGGACAGAGACGAGATTGAGTTTTACATGAAGTTACCACCAAAATTCAAAATCAAGACTCCACTAGGAAGCTACAACCCCGACTGGGCAATTGTGTTTATGGGGGACAAGAAGTTATATTTGGTAACTGAAACAAAAGGGACAGACAGACTGGAAGACTTATCGCTAATGGAACAACTAAAAATTAAGTCTGGCAGGAAACATTTTGAAGCGGTAGGCGAGGTGGTGTATGTAGCACCACATAAGGACATGGAAGGAATGGTTGGGAAGTTATAAAATCATTTTTCCTGTTTATAAAAGCAACTTAATACAAAAATTTGTATTAAGTTGCTTTTATAATGTGATAATATTACATTATAACCATGATAAGAAAAATTTCATTTGAGAACTTTTATTCTTTTAAAGATAGGCAGGAAATAGATTTTACAACCACTAAAAAGAAAAGTAGTGATTACTACGAAGCCTATGACGGTACTTTAATCTCAAAAGTAGCTGGTTTTGCCGGTTCAAATGCCTCTGGTAAAACAAATGCTATGAGGATTTTCGGCTTCATTAGCTATATATTAACAGTCTCCAATAAAGCTAAAGGTATTACTTTTACGCCATTTAAAAATTATTCTTTCATAAAAAATAACACTAGTTTGGTGGAGATTGAATTTGAAAATGATACTCATCTATTTAAAATTTATCTTGAGATTAGAAACTACTTAGTTATTAAGGAGTTTGTATCTTTTAAGTCTCTTAAAAAAAGATCTCGGTTTACTACTCTAATAGACAGAAATGAGAGAGAATTTAATCTGAATCCTAAATATTTTACTGGTGTCACAAAAAAGAAGATGTCGTCCATACAAAACGGTGTATCTGCTGTAGCATTTATTAATACTAGTTATGACATACCAATACTGAGTGAAATTGGTGAGTATTTTAGTTTATTTCAAATAAATTTTTCTGAATGTGGGGAAACTATACACAACATAACCGGACTTGAGTTAGCTGCCGAAACTTACCTTAAATCTCCAGAAGTAAAAACGAGGATGGAGCAAATAATACGTGATTTTAATATTGGTATTGAAGACTTTTTAATCACAAAAAACTCTGACGGTAAATATGACATCAAAGCTAACCATATAATAGGCACGGAGAAATATTTATTACCTATCGATTATGAATCTCGGGGTACACGAGCACTATTTTATGAACTAGGTCGCATAATATTTTTTATTAGTGAAGGTACTGTAATGGTATCTGACGAAATAGAAACTGGACTACATCCAGAAGCAGTCAATAAACTGATTCAGTTTATTGTTGACGAACTAGCTGAAAGTAAGAAACAGTTTATTTTCTCATCTCACTCCTTAGAATTCATGAAGAAATTTGATGCTCAGCAGATATTCTTGGTCGAGAAAGAAAATAATGTTAGCGAGGTGTTTCGATTAGACGAAATGAAGTTTCGCAGTGAGGATAACTATTTCGCCAAGTATCAAAGTGGAGTATACGGAGCTTATCCTAAGATAAGAATATAATCATGAAAAAACAACGTAAGGAAAAGAAAACTGTCTTCTTGTTTGGCGAAGGGGGCAGGAAAAGTTTTTCTTTTCATTACTAGAGAATAGCCAGAAGTTTAATGATTTGTATCCAAATTGGGCAATAACCCCAGACCATGCAAGCGGTGAGTCATGCCAAAAGATTCTTGAGAAATGTATCCATGTTTGTTGTCAGAAAAGTTACAATTTAATACTTTGTTTTATAGATACTGACCAACTGCATGAACTTGGACTAAACCCTACAGAAAACAAAGCTCGGTTAGAGAACTTGGCGAAAGAAAATAATATAATTATTATCTGGCAGGACAGAAACCATGAAGATGAATTGAATCGTGCTTTAGGAAACCGTAAAATTAAAAAGAACTCTATTAAAAGTCATATCAAGAGAAGTGAAGTTAGAAAACTTAAAGTCATCAATAGCCCATTCGTTAGAAATATTCTAAAATATCTTACTGACAGGGATTAAATTTTTACCTAAAGATTTTATTGAATATACTTCTCTCGGAGATTTAATTAATAAGAAGGGAGTTTTTTAGAAAAGAAGGCCATCCAAGACTAACCTTAATAAAAGATTGCTTAAAATTAGACCAACAAATCTTCTTGTATTAAATCCACAGTATGCTTTAATACTGGTACGAAACGACGAGCCCCTCTTGAAGTTGTTGAGACAGATCAGGCGCAGTAAATGTTTTGTATTAAAAAATAAATCATACAAAAAAATATGAAAGGTTCAATTGTACGAAAGCGAGACGAAGGTTACGGATTCATTAAGCCAGAAGACGGTGATAAGGACGTATTCTTTCACGCTTCATCACTAGTTGATATTGTCTTTGATGAATTAAAAGAAGGTGATGTTGTATCATTTGAAGTTGAGCAAGGTCCTAAGGGTCCTGCAGCAGCGAATGTTCAACGAGCTGAAGCTTCAATTCCCGCTCCAGTTGCTGACGACTCAGCTGATACTGAAGAAGCAACTCCAGAAGCTGAATAATTTCACTTCTAACAATAAAAAGATGCACACCTTCAGGTGTGCATCTTTTTATTGTTAGACATCTCATTAAAAAAGTATTTTCTTGTTATACTTAAGGCATTATGATTCTTGTTTCAATCCTCCATCATTATTTATTTTGGCACTACACACAAGCGTTTAAGCAAATTTTTCACGTCTGGCTAAACCTTCTCTGGTTTACAATAAATTTCTTTTCCATCCCTCAACTAACTCTCTCTTTATTTTCTCCTTGGAAGCGGATGGTGGAAGGGAGGGGGAGAAAATTTAATCTTGAAGACTTTGCCGGTTATATCATAATTGGTTTTCTGTCTAGAGTTATAGGATTCGTTATGCGAAGTATAGTAATAGCTGCTGGTTTATTTTTTCTATTTTTAGTTATTATTATGGGCTTTACTACTTACATCTTCTGGATAGTAGCACCTGTTGTTATTATCGGTATGTTGGCACTAGGTATTACCTACATCATTACGTAATTCTAAATATTATATGAACAATCTTGAAGACAGCATTAAAAAGTTCCAGTCTCCTATCAAACTTACTTCCATTCTAAGTAGGAAAACACTTTCCACACTCAGAACCAGCAGTTTTGTAGGTATTACTTTATGTAGCTTTGGAGTTGCAACAAGCTACTATTTTTTTGATGCTCAATACCTCCAAGAGCTCATAGGCGGATCATTAATATTCGGCTCTCTATGGCTCAAGCAAATAGTTACCTTTTCTTACCATAATAGCTACTATTTTCGGGGTCTAAATTCTATCATCGGACTTGATGATGAAAATGTATCGGGTGCTACTTACGATGTTGCCGAAGCTGTATTAAAAAACAAAGACGATGTTACTCGCTCTTTCTGCACTTCAGTATTTGGATCTCAGATATTATCCCGCACAGGGCTAACACAGGATCAAATTGATGAATTCTTAAAATCTCCTCGACAACTAATAACAGCATCTTCAGTAATGATGCCCGAGGATGAAATCTTTAGTTTGATAGGATTAGGAAAACACCTTCTAACTCACGACTTAGAGTTTAAATCCTTAATGAAAAATAATGGAATCTCTGAAGATACTTTTATCGGGGCTTTACGTTGGACAATCGGAACTTATCATCAAGAAAAGAAACAACTTAGGTGGTGGGGGAAAGACAATCTGTCAAAAACTACAGGTATCGGGCGAGAATGGGCGTACGGAACAGCTTATCTTTTGAACAAATTTTCACGAAATATTAATACTAGTGCCATTTTTTCCACACTTGGTAATAATACAGATTTTTCTACAGAGAAAGTTGAGGAGATTGAAACTGCTTTAATTCGGTCAAAAGCATCTAATGTTCTCATTATTGGTGAAGCAGGTGTTGGTAAAATAGATTTAGTGATGGAGATGAAGAGACGTATACGAATAGGAAAGTCTTTAGATGCTATTGTAGGGAAGCAGATAATTGTATTGGACACAAATAGACTGTTTGCGACCCATAAAGATAAATTTGAATTAGAGCAGACCATTATCAACATGTTTGACGAAGCGGTAGAAGCGGGAAATATTATCATTGTTATCGAACATTTAAGCACCTTTATTCGGGAAGCAGAAGCTATGGGAGTTTTCATCCCTGAACTTATTGATGAATATCTCTCTTTACCTCAATTGCAGATAATCGCCACTGACACCCCTAGTGAATACCATACTCACATCGAAACTTTAGGAGCTTTTGTTAGGCGTTTTTCCGAAGTATTGCTCGATACACCCGACCTTTATGCTACTACACGTGTTTTACAAAATATTGCTCTTCAGCAAGAATATAAATTCAAAATTCTTTTTACCTATGCAGGACTTCATGCAATAACAACATCAGCAGAACGTTACATCGTGGAAGGTGTTATGCCAGACAAGGCAATATTATTACTCATCAACGTAGCTACCAAAGCAAGTCAGTCCGGTGACGTAATGATTACTGAAGATTTTGTTTACTCTGTAGTAAGTGACACAACCGGAGTGCCGGTTGGACCGATCAAAGACTCCGAACGTGAGCTTCTTCTCCACCTAGAAGACAGACTTCATCAGCAGGTAATCGGACAACAAGTTGCATTGAACGCCATCGCTAGAACTATGCGCAGGGCTCGGGCAGGCATTCAGTCTTCAGAGAAACCTATAGGATCTTTCCTTTTTCTTGGACCTACAGGTGTTGGTAAAACGGAGACAGCTAAAGCGTTAGCTAATGTTTTCTTCGGTGGTGAGGATAAATTACAAAGAATAGACATGTCTGAATATAGCGGAGTGAATGCTTTAAGAAAGATGATCGGTGAGGGGGAACAGCCTGGAGTATTACCAACACTTCTACGAGAACACCCATACTGTGTATTGCTTTTAGATGAGTTCGAAAAGTCTACGCAACAAGTTCATGATTTATTCCTACAGATATTAGACGAGGGATTTTTTACTGATGCTCGAGGAGCGAAAGTAAATGCTCGCAATGTCATCATTATCGCCACTTCAAATGCCGGCAGTAAGCTAATCATGAAAACGGTTCAACAAAGAAAGGAGCTATCACACCTAGCCCAAGAAATAATTGACAGCATAGTCAAAGAGGGAATATATCGACCAGAACTAATCAACCGTTTCGACAACACTATCATCTTTGAACCTTTAAACATCGAACATCAGACAGAAATTGCCAGTCTGATGTTTGGTCAACTGAGAGATCGTGTTATGAAGAGAGGTTATGAAATCAACATCTCAAAAGACTTACTGGACACACTAGTAGAGAGGGGGTACAGCCCAGAATTTGGAGCCAGACCAATGCAAAGAATGCTTCAAAATACTGTTGAAGAAAAAATAGCACAAAAGATAATTTCTGGAGCAGTTAAAAGAGGAGATATTATTCCACTTTCAAAATCAGACTTTAGTGAAGAAGAACTAGCTGTAGTTCAATAATCTTTAAACCTGTCTTGAGATTTATCTTTATTTTGACTGGGGTGAACTTCTTCACCATTATCATCTCTACACCACCTACTTTTACCTGAGCTTTCTTCATCACATTTATCATCGTCGTCGTCAGCCTTGTCTAAATACTTAAGGATTTCTTCTGCAAGACCCTTAGCTTCTTTTACTAAGTCTTATGCAACAGCATAATCTTCATTGTCTAGATAGTCCTCGGTAGCATCTATTTTTTCGTCTGAGTCAACGTACTCATCAACATCATTAATAGCCTCTTCTACCTCAGAAACCGGAATATCCAGACCTATAGCAAGAAGGTCACATACTTCTTCTAAATCAGTAGTTTCGTATTCATATTCTTCTGTTATTTAAAATAGGTTTCTGCACATGTGCAACTTTATATAGTGTAACACCTACCTTTTTACATACCAATTATATTTACCGGTATAAAAAGGCAGAAAAAAGACTCGTAAGTCTTCATTTGAAATGAGTGACTACGAGTCTAGGGGGGTATTACTGCAGAATTATTCTGCTTTTTTTTGGTGGGTGGGTGGGTGATAAAGAACAAAAGAACTACTTCCTTACTCATGAGTATACACCTGAATAGGATTATTTAAATATAGTTATACACACTCTCCCAACCTTTATTTAAGTCATACTGGTCAAGACAATTAGTCTAGCATATAATAGTAGTATATGAATTCAAAAAACATTGTAATTGCGGTCTTATTATTAGTATTAGTTGGAGCAGTCGGTTATTTATTATTAAACTCTGGAGATGAAAGTTCTGTACCCGTTAAGGATACAGCGACAGAAATTGAAAAGGATACTCCCTTAGAATACATTGAAGAACCCTCTTCAGATTATGTTGAGGAAGTAACTATCGAAAAAAGAGGAGACGTTACTGTTATCGGAACATCAATTGAGGGATCTGAGATAAAAGCTTATCATTTTGGAACAGGAGAAACAGAGTTACTCTTTGTTGGTGGAGTACATGGGGGATACTCATGGAACACAGCCTTAGTGGGATATGAATTAGTAGACTACTTGAAAGAAGACCTTGAAATCATCCCTAGTAACGTAACAGTTACAGTAATACCTGTTCTGAACCCTGACGGATTAAAGGCGACAGTCGGAACATCTGGTAGATTTGACACAAACGAAGCACTAGCTGTAAGTGAAGCGACGAGGATTACCGGGAGATTTAACTCTAATAAAGTAGATCTTAACAGAAACTTTGATTGTGACTGGAGCGAAACAGCAACCTGGAAAAATCAACAAGTAAGTGGTGGGGATGCACCTTTTTCAGAACCTGAGGCAGCTGCTTTACGTGACTACGTGAACTTTTACAAACCAGAAGCTGCGATTGTCTGGTTCAGTGCTGAAGGAAAAGTTTACCCCTCATCGTGTGAAGGAGCCCAAAGTAAAGACTCTATTAGACTTGCAGCAACTTTTGCATCAGCGGCAGGATACGATGCAGCGGCAGAATTTAATGCTTATGCAATAACTGGAGACATGGTTAACTGGATGGCAGGAAAAGGTATTCCTGCAATCAGTGTACTTTTAACTGACCACAGGAGCACTGAGTGGAATAAAAACAAAGCGGGTATAGAAGCAGTACTTAAATCTTACGCTAACTAATGACCAATAAAAAAACCAGTCTTTTCATTGGTACAGCAATCCTACTCCTTGCAGTAGGATTGCTGTTTATGATTTTTGGAAACAAAACTGGAAAAGACATTCATATATCAGAAGATACTGTAGTTCAAGTAGTCGAAGCAACTGTACCTACCTCGACACATAGCATCATCGGATATTCTGTCGATGGACGAAGCATTGAGGTTTATACATTTGGCACTGGTGAGCAGGATATTCTGTTTGTCGGAGGTATTCATGGTGGTTATGAATGGAATAGTATTTTACTTGCTTACGAGATGATTGATTATATTAGTGAAGACAATCTGTCGATACCAAAAAATATCACTGCCCACATCATCCCCAACATGAATCCAGATGGTTTATTTATTGCTACTGGACTGGAAGGAAAATTTGTTGCTACAGACATTACCAACAACGATATGCATAACTCAGGACTCGGTCGTTTCAACAAAAACAATGTTGACTTAAACCGTAACTTTGCTTGTAAGTGGGCACCAACGAGTAGTTGGAGAGGGCAGACAGTGAGCGCTGGGACTCAAGCTTTTTCAGAACCAGAAGCAAAAGCTTTACAGAACTATGTTTCAACTACCACTCCAGAAGCAACTATCTTTTGGCATAGTAAGGCAAACAATGTTTATGCCTCAGAATGTGAGAACGGAGTTTTACCACAAACACTTACCCTCATGCGAGCGTATTCAAACGCTACTAATTACGGAGCCATTCCCGTATTTGATGCTTATCCAATTACTGGAGACGCTGAAGGATGGTTGGCTTCCATCGGGATTCCTGCTGTCACAGTTGAGCTTGGTAGTCGTACCAGTATTGAATGGACACAAAATTTAGCAGGGATGAATGCAGTGCTTGAGTTATATAAAGAGTAGAAATTCAGATTAAGTTAAGAGAAAATACGTTACTTAAAGTAGCGTATTTTTAATGTTAAAATATAAACAACATTAATCATCTAATTAAAATTTATGCACCCAATTTTAAAAAATAAATTTGTTCGCTTCGGAGGGATAGGGGTAGGGATTCTTGTCACACTTTTTATACTATTTTTTATAGTAGTGAATTTATTTACGAGCTCGACAGGAATACTATCAAATTCATTCGACAGTATCTCGCTTTATAGTAATTCCGGAGGTGTCAAGTACGAACAATCTGTAAGAGGTACTTCGTATGGAGTAACTGAAGATAGCTACGGAAAATCAGCACCGTATTACCCACCGATAGAAACACCTAACGGATACACTTCAGAACTTGAAAAATACGAAACTTCAAGCTATAGCGTTTCTGCTCAAACTCATCAGTTTGATGAACTTTGTACCACAGTCACAAACTTAAGATCTAATTCTCAGATCCATTTTAAAATTATCACTTCAGGAACAAATTATTGTAATGCTATATTTTTCGTTGAAGAAAATACAGTAGCGAACGTCTTGAGCACTTTAGACACTTTCGAAAATATTGAAATAAATCGTACTACAGAATCAGTCACTCGACACAAGACTCAACTACAAGGCAGGACTAGCATCTTGCAACAACAGCTCGCGAGTGTCCAACGCTCACTAACAGCTGCCGAAACACAGTTTGATGAAATCGCAGATTTTGCACGACAATCAAGAGATGCTGTAACTTTGTCAAAAGCGATTCGTGAAAAACTTTCTCTAATTGACACACTGACACAACGTAAAATTAGCCTCACTAGCCAACTAAACAATCTCTACCGACAATCAGCTGATCTTGAAGAGAGAATGAATGTCGTACAGTTCTCAGTAAACATCAGCCGCTCACAACCAATCAACATTGGGGAATATTCACGTAAGTGGGATTCAGCCTGGAAAGAATTAAAAGATGAATACACTAATACACTAATAGGGCTAACTGCCTACTTCGGAATCTTCCTGCTATGGACAATCCGAACAGCAATTTATTTATTAGTAACATTGGTCGTAATAAGAGGGCTATGGAAATTTATTAAATTACTATGGAAAAAGAAAGAAGGTGTAGTAGAAAATGACTCGCAACAAAACAATCAGAGCAACTAATTAGATAGATAATTCTATAACTAAATAATTTCAAAACCACCTGAAAAAGGTGGTTTTTTTGAAATCTAAAAACCTAACACATGATTCTACACACTTTAATGAAGACGATCCACCAGTTAATTTATTTAGAATGATCGCGGATGATCCTATGTAAAATGAGTTACTAATGAACAAAAACTCACTGCTTAAATATGAGAGAAAATTATTTACAAAGTAATTTTAACAGTATGCAAAACTAGTTACGTAACCATCATGAAAGAAAATTATTACTGACTTTCAATATTTATAAATTAGTCAGAGTGAAATTTTTTATGAACCTCTCTTAAGTGCTTGTCTGTTACATGAGTATAAATTTGAGTTGTGGCTATGTTAGCGTGACCGAGCAAAGCTTGCACTGAACGCAAATCGGCACCGTTAGAAAGTAAGTCAGTAGCAAAGCTGTGTCGGATAATATGGGGTGTTACTTTTCTTGTGATGCCAGCTTCAATTGCGTATTTTTTTAGAAGCCTTTGTATTGCACGAGGGGAGATGCGGAGATCGCCTCCATCATTTACTTTTCTTCCATAACGAACAAAAAGTGCATCGTCCATATCTTTTCGAAATTTTAAATAAATTTTAATTGCATACTTTGCTGATTCTGATAAAAAAACTACTCGAACTTTTTCACCTTTTCCACGTACGGAAAACTCATCCGTAGTTAAATCAACATCATCAATCGACAATCCACAAAGTTCAGATATCCGTAATCCTGTAGAAAAAAATAATTCTAAAATTGCTCTATCTCTTTTTCCTTCTAACGTTTTTTGGTCTGGCGCATCCATTAATCTTTCGAGTTCTTTAGAGGAAATTAAATCAATTGACCTTTCAGGAACTTTTGCCAACTCAATTAGCTCTGGGGAGATTGCACTAATCTTACGTTTGCGTAAAAATTTTAGAAAAGCTCTGATTGCAATCAAATAATAATTTTGAGTCCGCCGTTTCATAGTCTCAATATGCCCACCAACTTTTGTTCCAGGTTGTCGATTTAGGTACAAGCGAAATTTTGTCACATGTTCCTCAGTGAGGTCACTAGGTTTTTGCGTATCAGAAAATATGAAGAAGCGAGTAAGATACCGATCATAGTTCTCAACAGTCTTTACACTTCTTCCTCTTTCTATTTCTAAGTACTCTAGAAATTGTCTTTTCAGTTCTACGAGCTTCATAATGGTTACATTATAGCAATAAAATCTGTTACACGGAGATGTAAAACATTTTACCATAGGGGTTGATTTTTAAATATTCTATGCTACTATACGTGAAACCTTCACAGGTTATTTACTTACCGCACTTAGGTGGTACCGCAAAAGTGGATACATACGACCAGTTGCGTAACATATAAAAATCTATGCTAACAAAGCGAATTAAAGAAAACACACTTAAAGACGTTCGTCGTCATGAGTCAGACACTGGATCACCAGAAGCACAAGTTGCTCTCTTGACCCGTAAAATAGAGGAATTATCTAATCATTTGCGAAAGCACAAGAAAGATTTTCACTCACGACGAGGACTACTTCAAATGGTAGCTGATCGTCGAAAGCACTTGAAATATCTTACAAGAAAAGATTTTAATACTTACGAATCTCTCATCAAAAAGCTGGGACTAAAACGATAAGGTCAACTTTAATGTGAAACAAACAATCGCTCCACACTGGAGCGATTGTTTGTTTCACGCTATAGTTGCCACAATCATCTTTTCATTTATAATGAGTAAGATTCTGAAAGGTGGTTTGTGTAGACATGTTTTACAAATAGTAAAAACTTTTTAATATTTAATTTAATAATTTATGGGAGTAACAAGACACCCCGAACAAAGAGTAGCTGTCATTATCGACACACAAAACTTATATCACAGTGCTAAGAATTTATACAAATCAAAAGTAAACTTTGGTGCAGTTCTAGAAACTGCTGTTCAAGGAAGAAAACTTATTCGCGCAGTTTCATATGTAGTGAACACAGAAAGTGGAGAAGAGTCCGCATTTTTTGAAGCACTTGAAAAAGTTGGTATTGAAATCAAAACTAAAGATTTACAAATTTTTTATGGAGGAGCAAAAAAAGCTGACTGGGATGTAGGTATGGCAGTAGATGCAATTAAGGTTGCACCTAAAGTTGACGCAATTGTACTAGCAACCGGGGATGGTGATTTTATTCCACTAGTCGAACATCTTAAAAGTTTAGGCTGCCAAGTTGAAGCTATCACTTTTGGACGTTCTTCTTCATCTGGACTTAGAGCAGTACTAGATGATTTTATAGATATGGATGACGACCCTAAAAAATTCTTACTCGGATTTCGTCAAGCAAGAAAATCAGGAGCAAGAAAGATGAAACCGTCTCGTTCAAAAACTAAAAAAACAATTTTGAAAAAAGTTGTAGGAACTGACACTGATGATCTTTTGTAAAAAAGTTTTTTGTAAAAAGTACAGCCTTGAGCTGTGCTTTTTACAAAAGTAAATATTAACGAATTCACAAACAATCTAACATTATCATTTTGGAGAATAACGATATATTTACCACATTAACATCAGAAGCCACCAGTTCGGTTTTACTCAAATGTGAAGACACTACTATTTTGTAATTGTTGTTATGAGCAATCGGGAAAATCTAATATTAACCACCTCCCATTATCCGTCGAGCTTGAAGAGAAGTTTATGCAGTAGGCGAAATACTCGAAAGCAGATTTTTACGAAGGAAGGGCAAGCCTGTCCGCGAAAATGACTGCTCGAACAATTAAACCTTTTTTAAAATATCAGACATGATATTCAAGTAGTCATCATCGACTTTTTTAAAAATGAAATTGACAAGGAGTTGCATCGGGGAGCACTTAAGGAGAGGGCGACGTGCTGATGGGCGAGGGGTGCATGAAGTTAGAAATCTTTTTTTACAAGCAGGAAATATTTCACCTGCCCTACATAGGTCTGGAATTTTCTACCGAGATGATACACATATTTTTTTAACATTAACACTTAGAGGTCCGGGGTCGTCTCAACTGATTGACACAATAGAATCTAAGAATGAGAGAAAAGATTTTATTCATCACTATAATTTTCCACCATACTCAGTGGGAAAACTGGTCGTGTTGGAGGTTTTAATCGATGAATGATCGAGCATGGTGCATTAGCAGAAAAAGCTCTCATGCCAATAATACCAAGTCGAGATGTCTTTCCATACACAATTCGATTAGTATCCGAAACGCTTTTAAGTAACGTCAAGCTCAATAGGTTATGTATACACATCAACCATCACCTTTGATGGATGGAGGAGTACCAAATTCAAGGTTCTGAAGATAAGTTAGGCGACGGGGACCTTAAGGTAGTAGGAATGACAGAAGGAGTCACAGCTATTCAGCTGGACGTAAGGGTGGAGGGAAAATGATAAACAAAATTAAGGATGATTCTGAAGCAGGAGCGATTACTATTAAAGAAGGAGTTGGTGTTTTTATCACGAAAAAGGATGGAGCACCATCAGACGTTGCTGAAACTATCCATTTATTAACAAAAGTTTATGAAGTTTGAGACCTGATAAATGTCATCATTAGTAGACTGACTACTTATGGGGCTTTTTCAAAACTAGACAAAATTAATGAAGAGCAAATTGGTCGTGATTTTGCTAAAAATAGAAAAAAGGGGAGAGGGAGGTTGACTACCTGTGATAAAATATGAACCCCCATAAAAATGAAAAGACCCCTAACAAATCCCAATAATCGTGCGATACTATACATATAAATGAGCAGACAGACTAGACAACAGCCAACAGCAATTCACACCTATGCTCGTGACCTATTAACTGAACGAAAGAGGCGTAAGCAAGGTAAACATGAAGACCTTAAAAGCGCTGTTTCTGAACCTGTAAAAAAACACACCGCTACTAAGGTAAAAAAAGAGAGAAAAGAAAAAGTTATAAAAGTATCTCATATTACAGCTCCTAAAAAATCCGACCGGCCAGAAATACCTAAACCAGTCATAATTAAACCCACAAAGAAGGAGTCAGGCTCTCAAAACACCCCTTCTTTTCATGAACTTCAAAAAAAAGTAGAGGCTAGTCATAAAGACAAACTGGCAACAAAAGACGATAATACGAATAAGATTACAATCTTACCGAAACAGAAAAAACTAAATATCGGTTATGATGCCACCATTATTACTGACACTAAAAGTGACAGCTTTGAAGTAGTCCCTTCTATTATTAAATCTATTAAGGAGTGGTTCAATAAACTTAAACGCGACAGGAAGAGAAAGAGTGTTCCAAAATTCGAAATCCCTGAAACGAAACGAAGAAAGGGTGTCATCCAAAAAGCCACTTCACAAAGCGGAGTAATGTTCACAACTTCAAGCAAGACTTTGAAGGACAGAATCAAAAATAGAAAAGGAGACGAAGCTGAAATAACAATTAATGACCCGGAAATATCATGGTCACCTTATACTGAGCCAAGCTTCAAACTATTAGAAACTTCTGACTCAACCCTAGATGTAAAGACTGAATACAAAAAACAGTCTGCTCCTGTCAAAAAAGAAATACCACCAACGAATCTTATCGAAACCCAAATTGAACCAGTAGAAGTTCTTCCACCACAAGAAATAAAGGAGGTTATTCCTAAACCCCCTTTAGAGGAAACGCTTGAAACTACAGTCGAACAAGAGATTCGAGGCGAAGAAATCACAAAAGAATACTCTGACCTAGACGAAAGTAGATGGAATTCTGACTACATAGTAGAAAGATCCGATACTAAAAACTATCCTGCAACACCTGATAACAGCACGGTAGCAGAGCAGAATATTATTCTTAATGTAGAAAAAAAGACTGAAAGTAGAAAGATAAAAACTAATCAAACAACTCTTAATATTCTAATAATAATTATCGCCCTTATTGTGATAATTTTCATTACAATGATTGTTATGAAGAATTTATCTGAAAACACAACACAAGTAAATGAAATAAGCATTGACTTAATCTTAAAAAAAGCCTCACTATCACCACTCAACCTAACTACGAGTAACATTGATAAATTACCTGACCTAATAAAAGATTTGTCAACAAATGGTCAGGGCGGGGTAAGGGAAATTGTTTTAATCTCTCCTGATAAAACCGAGATTTCACCTGCTTATATATTCAATCTTCTGAGACTCAGCACTTCACCAATCTTAGAGCAGTCATTAACTTCAGTCAGATTTATAGCTATTAATGACGGTCTCCCAAGCATCCTTTTAAAATTCACAGACTTTGAGTCAATACAGGGTAGTTTCTTTATTTGGGAAACTTCTATGATAAATGACTTGAGTATTTTGTATCCAAACTTAGATATAAAAATACCAGTTTTCACAGACAGAACCACTAAAGGTATCGACTCTAGGGTAGTCAGAAACAATAATAACGAGGTGGTTCTAGTTTATGGAATCATAGATAATACAGCTATTATTTCTAATAATTTAAACGATTTTAAAGAAATTTTAGACCTGCTGAAATCTAATTAAAACATGTTTACTAAGCAATTAAGTAACCATATTTAATACAAGAAGATAACTTCCTATGTCTGTAGCAAAAATAAACACCATTCAACCAGATATCCTTTCTGGCACAGTGATAACAATTGAAGCAGATATATCGCGTGGCTTGCACGCTTTTTCTGTAGTAGGACTTGCAAGTAAAGCTGTTGATGAATCTAAAGATCGAGTAGGTAGTGCTATTAAACATTCTGGATATGATTCACCTAAAACAAAAAATAATAAGATTGTTATCTCACTTTCTCCCGCAGACCTAAAAAAAGAAGGCCCTCTATTTGATTTACCTATTGCCATCGCTTACCTAGTAGCAGCTAAAGAGATAGAGATAGACGATACACAGAGAATCTATATTGGGGAACTTAGCTTAGATGGAACATTACGACCTGTGAAAGGTATCTTAAATTCTGTAATGACGGCACAGCAAGCTGGTTTTTCCGAAATAATCATACCTGTAGAAAATGCTAGAGAAGCAGCTCTGATTGACAACATAATCATCCACCCTGCTTCAAACTTGGTTGATGTAATTTCTCATATAAATATTAAAAAATCTGACTCTGAAACAGAAAGCATCTTCAAACTACCCATTCAAACCCCAACAATCATTACTGACGACTGGTACGAAAGTGACATAAAACTTGAAGACATTAAGGGACAAGAGAGTGCTAAAAGGGGGCTTATTATTGCAGCAGCCGGTAGACATAACGTGATGTTGGTAGGACCTCCTGGAACAGGAAAAACAATGCTTGCGCGCGCCTTACGATCCTTACTACCTCCACTCACAAGAAAAGAAGCTTTGGAAGTAACGGCTATTTACTCATTGTCCAGCAATGATTTCACAATCACTACACGACCACCTTTCCGAAGCCCGCACCACACAGCCTCACATACCTCTTTAGTCGGAGGAGGGGCGCGCCCAAAACCTGGAGAAATCACTCTGGCTCATAATGGAGTTCTTTTCATGGATGAGTTTCCAGAATTTGAAAGACGGTCGCTAGATGCTCTTCGTCAGCCCCTAGAAGACCGAATGGTTTCTATCTCCCGAATACAAGGTACAGCAGAATTCCCGGCTGATTTTATCTTAATAGCAGCTCTGAATCCCTACAGAGGAAGTGAGGATGGCACTACTGATTTACTTAGAGCCATGCAAGAGACATATAAAAACAAAGTGTCTGGACCAATGCTGGACAGGATTGACCTCTGGCTAGAAGTTCCCCATGTCCCGTACGAAACATTAACCTCTCTACCAAGTAAAAATGAAGAGACTAGTGATGCACGTGAGAAAATTTCAAACACGAGAGCTCGGCAATTGAAACGGTTTTCTAAAACTAAAACCAACACAAACTCAGGGATGTCTGCTCGCGATATTGAAAAGATTATCTCACTCTCTCCAGAAGTGAAAGGTATACTTAAAGTATCCAGCGCTAACTTAAATCTTTCTCCCCGCAGTTACCATAGACTGATTAAAGTTGCTAGAACTATTGCAGACTTAGACAATAGTAGTGATATTGAAACAGGTCACATACTTGAAGCTTTGCAATATAGAGTACCTTTATAAAAAAAACTGAACCTTACTGGTTTAGTTCTTTTTATAACTAAAGTATTAAAACGGATTATTAGTACCACGCACTTCAAAGTGCAGATGTGATCCAGTAGATTTGCCAGTACTTCCCATTCCTCCTATAACCTGACCTTGGGAAACATAAGCACCAACCCCAACTGAATTACTAGAAAGATGGGAGTACAATGTTTGAGTACCGTCAGCGTGTTTTATCACGATATATTGACCGTAACCACCATTCCAACCAGAATCTTTAGATACAATAACTTCACCAGAGGCAGCTGCTTTAATAGGAGTACCCATACTGTTAGCTAAATCTACAGCATTATAACCATGAATACCTTGAGTCCTAACAGAACCAGGAGCTGGGTGTGAAAACCCAACAGAAGCAATCGAGGTTCCTGACACACGCACAGGCTGAGCTTGTGCAGCAACTCTTACCGGAGCAGCATGCATTGCCCCGCCAGGAATAATAAGAATGTCACCAATTGACAAATCTTTAGCAGAAATAAGTTGGTTATAGGCAAGTATTTCTTCAACATCACCTTCATATTTTTTAGCAATTGAACCAATAGTGTCGCCATTCTTCACAGAATACCTTACACCAACAACAGGTAGGATAACTAGCGTGTCTCCAGGATGTATCCCTGTTGCTTTAGTCAGGTCGTTTGCCCACATAATAGTATTAGTAGTCACCCCAAACATGTCTGCTATTTCTGACAAAGAATCATTATCCCGCACTGTATAGACCCTAATCTCCCCGTCGTTACTTTTTTGCTCAGCAATAACATCAGCACCTACAGGACCTGTCGCAACAAGAACATCCTCATCGACAACAACCTCAGCTCCACCTCTAGCACCAAGAGGATTAGGATTCTGCAAAGCAGTCAGTAATGGTATGTCAACAGCCAACACATTTAAAGAGTGCTCAACCGTTTCCGATAAGGTTTCATCACTACTAAAGAAACTACTAAAGAAACCTGCCTGCACAGAGACAGGTACAACAATAACTAGAAATATGAAAATTAATTCACCAACAACTTTTATGTGGCTAGGAACAATTACTTTATTATTTGATATTTGATAACAAGACTCATTAGAGTCATCATCAGTTTTTTGAGAATTTTGTTGAATACGCCTTCAGTTATGGACTCGCCGCCAGTTCAGACAATACTTCCGTGCATAGTGTAATTTGGAGTTGAAGTTCTCCATCCGTATACCAACACTGGTACCGGACTATTTTACTAAAGTTGTCACTCTTCGCAATTGACGAAATGCACTTTTCCCTCTATTTAAAAATAGGCTTATAATAACAATATTTAAAGCCGTCATTTACGTATTGACAATGATCATATAAAGTGGTTAATTTATTAATAGACATTTCTAAAGCTAATTTACGCTTAAGAGATGATTTGTTATTTGTAAAAAATAGAGAGTGAACATAATGAAGAAGCTTAATAAAAAGAATTTTGTTATCTGGAGACAGAATAAAAAGGTAATTTTACGCCCTGTTGAAGAATCAGATATTCCACTTTTTACAAAATGGATTAATGACCCGCTGAACAGTAATTACATATCAGTTGGTCAACCTATGAACCGGAAAGTTCAAAAAGGCTAGTTTGACTCTATCTCAGAAAATAATCTTCATAATATATGTGTAGCGATTTGCACAGCTAGAGGAAAGTTAATTGGCAACATTTCCCTTATTGTTTAATATTACTAACGCAAATGCTATCACAGGAACTCTGATCGGGTCACATAAACATAAAGGAAGAGGTTATGCGACTGCTGATAAAATGTTACTTTTAAACTACGCATTCAATCAATTCGGCTTACGAAAAGTTACTTCAACAATAATTTGACCAAATACTGCCAGTAAACGCTACGCAACACACTGTAGCTATCGGCACATGGCTACTATTGAAAAAGAGATTTTTAGAGACGGAAAATGGTGTGATAAGGAAATCTACGTAGTTTTTCGAGATGAATGGCAATCATACTGGGAAAAATATTGCAAAGATGAGCTTCCTATTATTAAAGGAGCCAAGAAACCAACTAACATTAGTTAATTTTCTAAACCCAACAAACCGGCACTAGTACCGGTTTGTTATTATATAACTAAGGATACCACCAACAGCTGTACAGCCAAACAAAAAACCTTAAGTGTATATGTTATAGTGTTTTGCACATGTCAGAAACCTTATATTTAGAAGGGTTAAACAATCCTCAAAAACAAGCTGTTTTACACATCGACGGACCCTTGATGGTACTAGCGGGAGCTGGATCTGGAAAAACCAGAGTTATTACCCACCGTATCGTCCATCTAATACACCAAGGTGTGGCCCCACACAACATTCTAGCTGTCACTTTCACTAACAAGGCTGCAAAGGAGATGAGAGGGAGAGTGACGAAACTTACCAACAAACACCTTCCTTCCGACCGTGCTGTTGTAGACAGTCAACCATTAGTTACAACGTTTCACTCTCTCGGAGTCCGTTTGTTACGTGAATTTCATGACACATTAGGGTTGCGGAGGCATTTCACTATTTATGACAGAAGTGACAGTCAAAAAGCTGTGAAGCAGTCTATCGAAAAAGCTGGATATAATCCGAAAGAGTTTGAACCTCGTAAAATACTTTCAATAATTTCACGTGCCAAAGGCGATGCTGTTTCACCGCTAGAATTTAAAGATGCTGCTAGTTCACATCCTGAACAAGTAGCTGCTGAAGTATGGGTCAGATACGAAGCTATCCTTAAGTCTGAACATGCTCTCGATTTTGATGATCTTCTCGCAAAAACCCTTTATTTGATACGTGAAAATAAATCAGTTCGAGAAACCCTTCAGCAACGCTATCAATATATCCATGTTGATGAGTACCAGGACACAAACCGAGTACAATTCACTATCGTTAAACTATTAGCTGGTGACACTCACAATATATGTGTAGTGGGGGACATTGATCAAAATATATACTCATGGAGAGGTGCTGACATTAAAAATGTTTTACAGTTTGAAAAACATTTCCCGAGAGCTACTACTATTCTCCTAGAAGAGAACTATCGTTCAACAAAGATAATTATTGAGGCGTCTAACGAAATCATCAAAAAGAATCAAAACCGCGTCAACAAGAATGTTTTCACAAGTAATGAAGAGGGAGAGAAAATAACCTTATATGCAGGAATGACAGGCTATGATGAAGCTGAATACATCGCCATCACTGCACAATCATTAATTAAAGACGGTGCAGAACCATCATCAATCGCCATACTTTACAGAACAAACTTCCAATCCCGCTCTTTAGAAGAAGCTTTTCTAAACTTCGAAGTGCCATATCAACTTTTAGGTACAAAATTCTTCGAACGAAAAGAAGTGAAGGATACTTTATCTTACTTAAGACTAGCTTTAAACCCCGGTAGCAACGCCGACTTAACAAGAGTCATCAACACTCCCGCACGCGGAATCGGAAAAGTGACGATGCTAAAGGTAATAGAAGGCAACAGGACTGATTTAAACAAAGGATCCTTAGCGAAGGTTCAGCTATTTGATGTCATTATGGAGGATATTGCTAAAGTAGCTGTTGAGAAACCACTTTCTGATACCATTAAATTCATAATGAAGCGGAGTGGTATTGAAGATAGTTTGATTAAAGAAGGTACTGAAGACGCATTGGAAAGGTTAGAAAACTTACGAGAATTAGTCACCTTAGCAAGCCGATTCAATGAAACAGAGCCTAGTGAAGCTGTTGAACAACTACTAGAGACAGCGGCTTTACAAAGTGATCAGGATGAATTAAAAGAGAAAGAAGAACAGAATGCTGTGCGATTAATGACTATTCATGCCGCTAAAGGACTAGAGTTTGCTTATGTGTTCATCTCCGGACTTGAAGAGGGGCTATTTCCACACGAAAGATTAGATGATGGTCGTACCGACCAAGAGGAGGAGAGAAGGCTGTTCTATGTCGCCCTAACAAGAGCTGAAAAGAAAATATTCCTTACCTATGCGCACATGAGAACAATCTTTGGACAACAAAAGGTTAATTTACCATCTTCATTTCTGAATGATATTAGTAAAAAATATGTAGAGTCTGCAGAGCCTGAAGGTGGAAAAACAGGCTTTGAAACAACTGTTTATTTAGACTAAACAACAAGAATATCCTTGTCTAACACCCTAGCTTAAAGTAACCTAGAAATATGAAAGAAAAATTTCAACACAAAAAATCCTTAGGGCAACACTTCCTCAACAGTGACTATGCACCAAAAAAGATGTGTGACGCCGCAGATCTACAAACAGGCGAGACTGTGTTGGAAATTGGTCCAGGGACTGGAATTTTAACTAGAGAAATTTTAAAGCGTGGAGCAAAAGTCGTAGCAATCGAGACCGATTCAAGGGCAATCAAGGAACTGAATGAGATATTTGCAACAGAAATCAAGAATCAAGAACTAATCATTCATCACCATGATGCAAGAACTCTTGATCTGCCTTCATTTAACCTTGTAAAACAACAATATAAAGTAGTGTCTAATATCCCTTACTATTTATCAGGATTCTTATTCCGTGCACTTCTTGATACAGACTGTCAGCCAAACAGCTTGGTCTTCTTAGTGCAGAAAGAAGTTGCTGAAAGAATCACTCGATCAGAAAAAGAGTCTTTACTATCTCTCTCAATTAAAGTTTTTGGTGAACCTACATATATAAATACTGTTAAACGTGGACACTTCACACCACCACCACGAGTCGACTCTGCAATAGTAGCGGTTAAGTATATTAATAAGAATAATTTTCAAGGCATTTCCGAAGAGTTATTTTTCAAGATTATTCATCTAGGTTTTGGACAAAAAAGGAAACAACTTATCGGAAACCTCTCCAAAGAATTCGATCGTAAAGAGCTGACCGTACTCTTTTCAGAACTAAATCTACCAGCTACAGTAAGAGGGGAGGATGTTTCACTACAATCTTGGCTTGAATTAGCAAAAAAAATACACTCCACAGCTCTATAAACACACAACTGACACCTTAATCAACAGCTTATACACAGATTCATACACATATCTATCTATATTGAAAAAATTCAGATGAATCTAATATATAATATAAGGCATATGAAAGCAGAAATTAATTCAAAAATTGTTGGAGCTGCAATCATAGGTTTTGCTTTAGTTGCAGGAGCTTACACAGTCAGCAATTTACAAAAACCAAAATCAACCCAACTTGTAGCAGCTTCCCTCACTCCACAGATTCAAGAAAGAATGTCTATAACAGTCTCCGATAATGATTTAAACGGAATAGAAGACTGGAGAGACGAGTTTATAACTACTGATGCCATAATAGTTGATGTTGCAACATCAACTTACACACCACCAGACACTCTTACAGGAAAGATGAGTCTTCAGTTTATGGAGGGTATTTTAGGTTCTCGTATCTATGCACCATTTGGAGAAACTGATTTAGAGATCATAGACAACACTGTTGACTATCTGTTTGATGAAACACAACAAAAACTATATACAATCGATGATATTATCATTATTCCCGGCGGGGAAGAGGCTGATGTTATCCGATACACAAACAGCCTAATCACTATAATTGCTGAGAACAGTGACCCTACATTACGAGGAGAACTTGATATCTTGAATGAAGCCGTTAGAAATAATAACCCTAAGGAAATAAAAGAGCTCGAGGCTGTAGCTAACGTCTATGAACAATACCGAGACAACACACTCATTTTACCAGTCCCTTCAATTATGGCGAAGGAACATTTAGACCTCATTAACACATTTGAAGCTATCTATTATGACATCTATGCAATGTCACTCTTTAATTCTGACCCTGTTGTCACTCTTCTTCGTCTAAAACATTATCAAAACGATGCTGTCAGTCTTCATAATTCACTACAAAACATCTACACCGCCGTAGCACCGTTTAGTAGTGGGTTTTCTATGGATGATCCAGGATTAGCAATCAATATTTTTGGACCAGTAGCACAGAATTAATTTTTATCTTATGAATACATTTTTTACAATCCTAAAGAAAAGTATCGTTGCTACTGTGTTTCTAATCTTTGGAACGATGGCTGTTTATGTTCCACATCAAGCAAACAACATAAAGCCTGCTGAAGCAGTTGTTGCTACACTACCCCTACAGATAACACAACAACTTGAACTCATCTGGATGAACATTACAGAAACTTTGACTGAAGCAAATACTTACTTGACTCAAGCAAATACTCATATAAGTGCAGCAATGGAAACTGCTCTAAAGTATAAAGAGTATGTACTAGATGGTTTAGCTTGGTCTATAGCTAAAGGAGTAGTCAATACATTATTGCAGAGTGTTGTCAGCTGGGCAGCAAATGGTTTTCCTGATGGGGGACCTATGTTTGTACAGGATATTCAAAACTTTTTAATAAATACAGCAACCAATACTTTTCTTGATTTCATTGGTGATGATTTTGAGGCACTTATCTGTGAACCGTTTAGACTTGATGTAAAGCTTTCATTAGCTTTAAATTTTGGTGCTAGCATGGAATCAAACTCAACTTCTGCAAGAGGATGTAACCTTGACGATATTATTGATAATGTAGAAAATTTTAAAGATTTCTTAAGCGGTGGAAAAGATTCATTTTCTAAAGGCGGGTGGAATGACTGGTTTGATGTAACAAATTCTCCACAAGTCTACACACCATATGGAGCGAGTATTTCAGCAGAAATTTCTCTAAATAACCGGATCTTAAAAGCAGCAAATGAAGAAATGTCATTTTTAAGTTTTGGGTCAGGATTTATGTCAGATAAAAAATGTACCGGATCTGGAGCCACACAAGAATGTTTTGTATCAACACCAGGAAAGATAATTCAAGATGCGTTAAGCTTCAACCTTGACTCAGGACGTCAGTCTTTAGTTCAAGCAGACGAGATTGATGAGATCATTGGATCTTTATTAAGCAGTGTTGTTAATCATGTGGTAAACAATGGCATCTCCGTCATCATGGGAGACTCTAGTAGTAACTCTTCAGGATCTTATTCAAATTTTGTTAATAATTTAAACAGTAATAATTTTGGGAACATTAACACTCCTGTTGCAACAACACCTCAAACACCGCAAGAGGAGGCAAATTCAATCTTATATGATTCACAACTTGTTGAGATGATGAATACCTTATCTATACAAAAAAATTACAATACTGTCGGAAACTTTTACTACAGTAAGCCACCCTTTGCTATACAACCTATTGGTATCAATTCTCTAACTTCAATACCATCGGATCATATTGGAGGCACAGGATCAATAAACACTAGTCTTGTCATGAATGAACCTTATGGAACAACCATGCTTTATCCATACTTGACCCAGAACCTGTTTGATGAAAATCAGATTAGTATATTTAAAGCTGGCTGCCTCACCAACAACAAAGTATTTATTGATGATGGAACACAATCTTTCCACTGCTTAGATGTAGACAATACACTCAGTCAACAGGTTGCTATAGCAACCCCAAGTTACACCTGCTCAGACTATGGAACAAACACATTTGGACACACAATCAACAACTCACTATCTGTCTGTCTCTATACACCATTTAGTGACACCAACTCTATCAACAAAACTTTTATAGAAATGACGACAGGGGACAGGGCTGATATGATTACGGTAATAAATAAAACCAATAGAGACACCCTGTCAATAACTAAATTAATCAATGGTGACGGATCAAACTTGGGGTCACAGCAATCTTTAACTTTCAAAACCGCAAATGCGGCCGAGAAAGATAGAAGAATAGCAATCTTCAACTCAAACACCTATTATCTCGAAACATCGATAAATTCGTCCAAGTCTGTGTGGTCAGGGACGATTTCAAACATCAATAATATTGAGATTTCGAACGCAGAAATAACAACTGATAAGGAGAAGGACATTGCAAGAGAAGCAGACATAGAGTCAGAACAGATGTTATTTAATTCTGTTTACGAAACAGAAAGAGCGCTTTAAAGCACACGAGAACTGAACTAACATAAATCAAATAAATTGTAGCGAAGGGTGTTAAGATATAAACATGAGATTACTAAGTAAAAAACTATTACTAAACATAAAAGGGAGTACCGCCAAAAAATGGTCACTCATTGCGACTCTTTCTATTCTTATATTTACAATATCTGCTCCCCAAGTACAAGCCTTTACCGTTATAGAGGATATAGTCTGGGGGCTGGTAAATAACGTTTTTGGTCGCCTTCTTGGTCTTTCAGGCATGATATTGGACTCAGGGATTGAGTTTTTTGTCATCGGATTTGGACAATCTTTTCTTAGTTCTGGAGTAGGACAGGCTGTGGACACTCTTTGGGAAAGTGTTCGGGACATATTCAACCTAACTTTTATTTTTGCACTGGTTTACATCGGGTTTAAAATAATCTTGAATAGTGATGATTCTAACACCCGAAGATGGCTGGTACACTTGATACTAGCAGCCCTTTTAGTAAACTTTAGTTTATTTATCACTAAGTTTGTTGTTGATGTCTCAAACATTACAGCAACTCAAATAGTGAATAGTGGATTTGCTGAAACAACAGATCCACAAACTGGAAAAAAGGGTCCTAATGTCTCCAAGACTTTCATGAATAGCCTTGGTATTCAAAGTGCTTTTGGAGGACTACCAGAAACAATGAAAGACAGAGGTAAAAGCTCTGCATGGGGATACATTTTTGGCTCTGCAATACTATTTATCGTAGCCTCTTTTGTTTTTGCAGTGGGCGGAATATTACTTATTATTCGATATGCAGTGCTTTGTCTATATATGATACTATCACCATTCATGTTCATCGGCTGGGTCTTCCCTCAAATGGAAAGTTATAGCAAGCGATATTGGAGCGGATTCCTTGGCCGAGCTTTTTTCGCACCGGCGTATCTGTTACTAATCTACTTTGCAGCTGTGATAATTAATGCTTTTTATGGCAACTCTTCTGCCCAATTTGGTAAAGTTTTTGGTGGTGATGGTAACGAGATTATTGCGAATTTTGAAAATACGATTCCACCGTTTATCGTTGCTATAATTTTTCTATTATCAGCCGTTGTTATTGCTAAGAAAATGGGTGCTCAAGGTGCAGATGCTGCATTAAAAATGGGTACCAACATGCGTCGAAAGATGCAAAGAGGTGTCGGTAGTGCAACCTTCGGAACTGCCGCTTGGGCTGGACGTAGGGGAGTTGGAAGTCTTGCTCAAAGAGCCACTGAAAATGAAACATTTAAAAACTATGCTAGTAGACATAGTCTTATAGGAAAAGGGGCTTTTAAAGCTTCTCAAGTAGTAGCAAGCTCTAGTTTTGATGCACGTAATGTTGGAAATATTGGAAATTCCTTAGGTATCGGAACAGGTCAGAAAGGTGGTTACTCTAAGACTATCAAGGATAATAATACTGCTAAAGAAAAATTTGCTAAAGATACGGAAGCTGATATTGACATGAATGACCCTGTAGTTAGGGCAAAGATTAGTGCGAGATCAAGAGAAATTAAAGCTGAATCTGAACTAAAAAAGGGAGAGTATAGTGAAGTGGCTGAACAATTAAGGGATAATAAAAATGTTTCAGTTGGCGACATTAAAAATCAGGTAATCACTCAGAAAAAGAAAATTTCTGATGCAAAACTTGCATACAAGCAAGATGTAGCAAGCTCAACTAAAACTACCAGTCAACTAGCTTCTCTTAAAGACAAGATTACAAAGTACGAAGCTGACCTTAATACCAAGAATGTGATACTTAGTCACGCCTCAGGAAAAAGTGATATTCAAAGTGAAATAGAAACTCTACAAAAAGAAGCAGCTACCCCTAATATTTCAAATAAAGATAAAATAAAAGCTCAACAAGAAATTGAAAATAAAAATAAGGAGCTATTAACTTATGATACTCAGTATGAAACCTTACAAGAAGCGACTCAGATTAGAATCTCTGACCTAGAATCTAAAGCTAAAGATGCTTTAAAGTATGCAACATCCGAAACAAAATACGCTAACGTTATTGCACAAATGGATGAACTTGAGAAATCAGAACAATTCTGGAACCGTGCAGGAAACAAGTTATCAGGAGGACTTATTGGCTCATCTACAGGACTTGCTGTAGGAGCAGGTACGTTAGGTGTTACAGCAGGATTAGTAGCTGGTGTTGCATCAGTCCAATCTCAAGGTCACCTTGCCAGCTCTGCACGGAAAAATCTGGAGAAAAATTATGGACGTGACGGTGTTAAAATGACCAATACAGAAAAGAAACGTTCTGAGTTTAAAATTATCGCCAATGAAATAAAAAGGATGGAAGGTGGATCCAAAAATAAAGAAGAGGCTGTTAATATAACTGAAGGAGAATAATATGACAGATAAACTGATTCAGCAGAGATTCTATACGCTCAAACCTGTTTACAGAACGTTTTTGAATAGTAGTTTTTCAACCTTAATTTCTAGAGAAATTGCCCATATCGACAAGCTGAGTGATGAGAGTACAATCATGCTCAACAACGGTTTTTATCTTTATTTATTACTGTTTATTGATTTGGAGGAATTAACGAACTTCATAACTAAGGAGTGCGAGGTTACAAAACTAATTGCACAAGACATCACTCGAGCCTTGACACTTGTACTACCCACAGACTTTACAAGTACCCATTCACTAGAGTTCGACAAACTGAATAAAAAGGCAGCAACACTTCAATCAGATCACTCTACACTACCTAACGTACCCGAACCTAGTACAATTGAGAGAACTTTTTCTTCCTCCCAATCTGAAATACTACACACAAGTAATAATTAATCTGAAAAATCTAAATAGTCAAAACAACAACCTTCCAATACTCCTGACAACATCCTCTTCATAACTGACTGACAGTGTATAATAATAGAGTATATGAAATTTGAAGTACCACAATTTATTGAGGTTGAGGACAAAATATTTGGACCTTT
>CAZEUI010000003.1:27511-32091 GCA_964515625.1 uncultured Candidatus Saccharibacteria bacterium | reverse complement strand
TTTCTAATTTATTTTTATATTGGGTTAATCTTTCAAATATATTTGGATAATCTTTATCACGTTCATAGCCATGCAACCGACCTTCATGCATGCCTAGTCTATAAGATACTCCTTCGGTGACTAAACGCCAGTTAGTACTTTTGAGGTTATTTGTGAGTAGTGTGCTTTTAAACCGAATATGTATTTGGTTTAAAATTAAATATAGATGCCCTATGACACATTTAGAGATTAAAAAAGCTATTATACGCCTTTAAATATATCTATTCTAAAAAACTACACTAAGAGTATTAAATGTTATTATAAATAGCGCAGTGTGACAACACGCGTTATATACTTTTATGGCAAAGCAACTGGTACATAATTACCTAAAAAAATACGGAGTACTTTCATCCTCCTCATTAAAGAAGCGCATGGTTCAAGAACATGGTTTTACTCGAGTAAATGCGTCACAGATAATTTCTAGATCCTTAAGAGCACCAAAAGATAAGAGTGGTATTGATGTTTTGCAAAATATTCTTCCAAAGAGAACTGGTTTACTGTTTCTCTCAAAAGAAAGAAACACAGTAAAATTCTGGAAGGGTGTAGTTAGTGAGATGCAAAAAAGTAAGGGTGCATATAGTTACGCTCTCAATTCTATTATTGCACGATCTGGTATTGTACCAATTAAGCACTTTCACATTTCTTGCGGATCACCTTCAGGGAAGTTAAAAAACATCCCTCAAGTGACACTGTCTTAAAAAAACTAGTGGACGTAAATTTTGTAACAATACAAGATATGCCAAGGCTTGGGGAGTGCGTTTGAAAGGTACCCCTTTCACTTTTGTATTTTCTATTTGAATACAATGTAGTATACGTTGCATTAAGAAAAAAAAAGGGGGGGGGTGCCTTTCAGTCTGTATTATAAAAATATCTTTTATTGAGTGAGCTTTATTTTATGTGTAACCGTTTATCTTAACTAGCCTGTAGGATTTTTGGGCAATTAAAAAGAAACATCTTTCGATGTTTCTTTTTAATTTTCTTTTGTAACTCTAGCTTTAATTAAATAGCTAGAAGTTCTTTTATTTTTGGTTCGTCAAAACCGATGATTATATCTTCACCAATCTTGATTACAGGAACTCCCATTTGTCCGGTAAGGTCAATCATTTCTTGTCGTTTATCTGCATCAGCAGCAACGTCGAAGTCGTTAAATGTCACGCCGTTCTCTTTGAAGAAATCTTTTGCTGCGTGGCAAAAATGACATGCTGGTGTACTGTAAATAGTAACTGTAGCAGCACCTTCTTTCTTTACATCGTTTTCTGAAACATCCATATGGAAAAAATTAAAATCTTAATAACTGTATTGTACCAGCTTACCTCCAAAACTGGTACCATTTTTTATGGTCAGTATCTTTAGTACTCGTTCCGAGTGGCATTATTTCAACCCCGTCATCACTCTTCTCTACAATCACCACAACTTTTTCACCTTCGAGATCGAACTGACGACGCCTCTCTGCTTCAATCCCCCTTTCACTAGTTAAATATTCGACTTCTTTTTTAAGATCATCTTTTCTGATTTTTAGTGTCAAAGCTTTTTGCTCTGCAAGGTCACGACGGTAAACCATTTCCATAGCGATATCATACCGAACATATGCACTCCAAAATACAGTAAGTACAAGCAATAACAAGATTGCCTGTATGTAAATTGAGTTCATGATTTTTCTCAATTTTCTTTTTTGATGAAAATCTAACATTGCGCCTATTGTACCCAAATAGCACCAGTTTGCCTACTCACTTTCATCATGTACAATAGACCGCAATGAGTTTTTTATTTCACGAACGCACGAAGAAAGCAATGAAATGGATCTGGGGAATAATTAGTCTAGTTATTATCCTTAGTATGGTTTTTGCTTATTCTGGCGGTATGGGATTATTTTAATCCACTTATTATCAGTTAAATTAAAAACTGGCGAATCCTACGGATTCGCCAGTTTTTAATTTAACCTAATCGCTTTTCATCATCTTCATAAATACATCTGGAGGTATATGCACTTTACCTTGAGCCAAAGCTTTAGCTTTCCCTTTCTTTTGCTTGTCACGCAACTTCATCTTTCGAGTAATATCTCCTCCATACAAATGTGCAGTCACATCCTTTTTTAAAGCTGTAATTTTTTTAGTAGAAATGATCTTACCAAGAACCTTTGCTTGTATCTTAACAGTAAATTGTTGCCTCGGTAATGTATTAAATAATTTTTCAGTTATCGCTTTTGCGTCTATTTCAGCTCGAGCCATACCAACCACTCTAGAAAAAGCCGGAACCACTTCTTCTGCCACAAGAACATCTAACTTTGTAACTGTTGCCGGACGCATCTCAACAATCTCATAAGAAAGAGATGCATATCCACTACTAGCATTTTTTAGTCTATCGAAGAATCCTCTCATCAGTTCCCGTAAAGGCATTTCAATAACTAAAAGAGTTCTTCCATCACCAAAAACTTCAGTATCAATAACGCCAGACTCATGCTCATACAACAAAGTCATAATGTTACCAATGTAATCTGGAGGCAAAATAATCTGTCCTAAAATCCAAGGCTCACGAACAGTCACCTTGGCTCCGTGCTCAGGAAAACGATTAGCAGCATAAATATTTTCTACTGTACCATCATCCCAAGTAATCTCGTATGAAATCGACGGCGAGGTGATGATAATATCGATATTGAATTCTCGACGAAGACGCTCTGTGACAATCTCCATATGAAGCATCCCTAAAAAACCACAACGGAACCCTCGCCCCAACACCCCAGAAGACTCTTCTTCGTAAGACAAAGACGAATCTGAAAGCTGAAGCCTATCCAAAGCTTGCCTCAACTGAGTGAAGTCGTCTTGGTTTTCAGGAAAGACAGAAGACCAGACTACAGGATTTGCTTTTTGATACCCTTCTAAAGGTTCAGCATTACTTTTCTCTTTAGTTATTGTGTCTCCCACGCCTGCCACACCAGCCTCTTTAATACCAGTTACAATATAACCAATCTCACCTGCTTCTAAAGAGTCTACAGGAAGCTCTTCCGGGGTAACAACACCCACCTCAAGAGCCGTAAATGACCTTTTACTAGCACTAAACTTAAGGACGTCACCTTTCTTAACCTCACCGTCAAATACTCGCATAAAGACAATGATCCCTCTATGGTTTGAATATTCAAAATCAAAGATTAAACCACGGTAATCATCAAGAGAACTTTCTTTAGGAGGAGGAATTCGTAATCTGATAGCTTCAAGAAGCTCAAGGACACCATCACCAGTTTTTCCAGAAACCAACAAAATATCTTCTCGTGAACAATCCAATAATTGCATAACCTCCTCCCCAACTTCATCTGGCCTCGAATGAGCGACGTCTGTCTTAGTAAGGACAGGGATTATTTTTAATCCTGACTCTTTTGCCATCTGTAAAGTAGTAAGAGTCTGCGCTTGGATTCCTTGAGTACTATCCACAAGAAGAAGAACTCCTTCTACAGCTTTCAAAGCTCGTGACACTTCATAAGAAAAATCGATATGACCAGGAGTATCAATAAGATTGAATTCATACTCAATATCATCATGGTGATATTTCATACGTACTGGTTGCATCTTTATAGTAATCCCTCTTTCTCGTTCAAGATCCATTGTGTCAAGAATCCTGTCTTTCATCTTCCTATTTTCTACTGTTTTGGTCGCCTCGATCATACGATCAGCCAAGGTAGATTTACCGTGATCAATATGGGCGATGATACTAAAATTTCTAATTTTCATAGCTAAATATTTACCACACAATACCCTACTCTACTCGGAAAAACCAGCTTTATTCTTCTTGGGAAGCAATTATATTCTTTTTAGAAAACTTAACTTGAAGAGTTTTATGAATTTCTTTCAACTCGGTTGAGCCAGTCATTTTATAAACCAAGATAATCGCAACAAAACCAACAACACCCGCAATAAATCCTTGAAGTAAAATACCGATAAATGTCTCCTGATTGATTCCGTTCACAATAAAAACCAGAGTGAAGTAGGCAGAAACAGCTCCCACCAAGGATGCTGCACAAGCCTGTATAAACAAATAGAGTAAAGGCTTGTAACTAATAGAAAAAGTCTTTGTTGAAACAAGCAACAATATTCCCAGCTGAACAAACTGTCCGACCGTAAAAGCTAGAGCTAATACCAAAACTTCAGCACCCTGAACATCATTCAGCCTGATGATGTTATTAATACCTGCCTGCCACGAAGGGTAATCCAAATAAATAAACCTTAAAAATAAAGCAGAAGCTATAGAAAACAAACCGCTACCAATAGCAACCAATAAAGGAACTAGAGTTTTTCCCCCAGCATAAAATGCGCGAATCAACAACAAGAGAACAGCCTGAGCAACCAAAGAAATCACAAAGACAGCAAGCATTGCCGCAGTTAGTCTGGTATCACTCCAATCAAAAGCCCCGCTACCTAAAAGAACACGAACTATTTGAGCCCTTAACACAATCACTAAGCCAATAATCGGAATCGACCAAAAAACTATATGTTTAAAGGCGGTTAACAACTGGCGATTAAAACCTTCATGATCACGTTTCGCATACAGGT
>CAZEUI010000003.1:26750-27495 GCA_964515625.1 uncultured Candidatus Saccharibacteria bacterium | reverse complement strand
GACAAAGTCGGGAAAGCTGCCACAGAATAACTCATACCAATAATTGCCAAAGGGACAGACTGTAAATTAAAGGCAAGCTGAAATACTGAAACAGACCCTGCTGTCATGACAGAAGCCAAGCTTACAAAGAATAACAAGACCAACTGATTGATAGACAAAGTAAAAGCCCTAGGAATTGATACTGACAAAATCCTCCTCATCATTTTCCAGTCAATTTTAGGCAGAAGATAGAAAGCATATTTACTCCTTAACACAAAAGGAATCTGAACTAAAACATGACCCACAGCACCCAACACAACACCGATTGCTAAACCTGATAGACCCCAGACTGGAAACAAGAAAACAATTCCAAAAATAATACCGAGATTGTACACAAGAGGACTAAAGGCATAGAGGATAAACCGATGGTTAATCTGAGTCACAACACCACATAAACTTGAGATACCCAACAAGAAAGGTTGTAGCAGTAGTATCTGCAAGAGTGATACCAGACTGTCGTATTGATCAACAAAACCAGGAAATAAATACGGAACATACCACGAAGCTGTGACAGCAAGTAGTCCTGCGACAAACACATATGTCCACAAAAAAACTGTAAACACTTGAGACAACACTAGCCCACCAGCTAGAGAATCATGATTTTCAGTTTCTTTATTTACAAAAGGTAACAATACATAAATAGATAAAACAGAAGCAAATAAAACGAAAAGTAAATCCGGAATACGAAAAGCTGCGTAGTACAAAT
>CAZEUI010000003.1:4804-26732 GCA_964515625.1 uncultured Candidatus Saccharibacteria bacterium | reverse complement strand
AAGAGTCTATCTCTTATAACCGCCAATACTTGTGAACCAAAAGCGAACAATGCAAGAATGTACGCAGCCTGATGTAGACCGCGCACTTCTTGATACACAAAAGTAAAAACTCGTTTTACCATAGTATTATTTATTCAAACTGAGTATCTTCATTATTTTCAGCTGGAGTCTCACTGTCGTCAGAGTTAGATACTGTATTAACAGTATTAATTAAATCTGTATCAATATCCTCATCAGTCACAACAGTATTCTCAAACACTTCTTGTGGTGAACTATCTTTAACCGGAGCGACAAACGTTGAAGTGTCTGGGATTTCATAATCACCAGACTCAACTTGTGCAATAAAGTCTAGTAATTGTTGATTGTCAGGATTTGTAACCTCGATCAACTTCAACTGCTCTAGTGCCAACTTTGGCTGCTCGTTAATTAAATATGCCTGAGCAAGAAGATAACGCGCATTAGCGTATTGAGAATCAATTCTCACTGCCAATTTAAAAGCATTAATAGCACCTTGGACATCTTCAGTGGCAGCAAACAAGATTCCAATCTGGAAGTAGCGGGCTGCATTATTCGGCTCAAGAGAGATCAGTAATTTTGTAGTTTCGATAGCTGATTCAGTCTCACCTTGATTTACATCAAGTTGCGTAGAGAAGAATAATGCTTCTGTAAAATTAGGTTTTAATTTTAACGATTTTTTAATATCTTCTTTAGAGGATTCAACATCACCGATCCTGGCATTTATCTGTGCGGAAATAAGATGATAACCAGGATTAGTCGGGTCAAGTACGACAGCTTGATTTAAAGCAGTCTCTGACCACCCCTGTGCTTCACCTAGTCCAGCGAGAGCAAGGTTACTGTATACTCCTGCGAGTATGATGAGGAATCCTGGATTCGTACCATCCAAAGCAACAGCCTTTTCTGCATATGCACGAGCAGACTGTGCAGATTTTAGGAATTTTTGCTCCATCTCTTCCGTTGGTTCTTCTGAATTTAGAATAAGATTTAAGTTTGCTGTAAATTCAGAAAGCTTCATTTGAGCTAACGCACCAATAAACATACTGTCAGGATAAAGATCAAAAGAATGAATTATTCTTTGTTCAAAATCTGACAAAGACACACTTGTCATTTGAGCTTTAGTAAAGCCAGCCTTGGCAACATACTGCTTACCAAAAGAGACCAGTGATAATACTGAAATAACTAACAATAAAATAACCACCGCCATAAGTGAGAAACCACGTCGGCGATTTACCACAAGAGGTACTGAACGTACACTGTCAGGAAGTAATGAACCAGCAGCAACATAAGTCAAACCTGTAAATACGGCTCCCAGTAATAATATTCCTGCTCCTGGCACGTAAACATAAGAAATACCCCAGACAAAACTTGCTACAGCAAACGAAACTAATCCAAAGAAGTACCAGAAAGGGTCTTGATAATTGCTACGTAAAAACATTTTATAACCTAGGTATAAAAAACTTGAATGGAACAACAGAATAAGTATTCCGCCCAACAGACCCACATTAACAAACAAAGTTGTAATGAAACTGCTACCAGAATTAAAATCAGTATCCCAAAATACTGTCTGATTTATACTAGTGTCTTTATATAGTCTCCAAGCATCTGAAAATCGGTTAGGACCTATTCCAAACAAAATGTCTTCATTGTATACAGATTTAGCAACATCTAAAGTTGCCATAGGTGAAGGTCTGACTTCTATATATTCCACACCGGTAATCTGACTAATCTTACCCCCTACAGCATCACCTGCGACAATAAAAATAGTACTGACGATACAAATCACAACGGCTGAGATAAACAGAATTCGAGAATTCTTTATAGTAGAAACAGTGGTTTTATCAGTCTGAAAAATAACATCACGTGAAAGTGAGTACAGCAGTAACAATAACGAGAAGAAACCTACTACTAACCAGATAGCAAAGAAGTTAATCACTGATAGTAAAACTAATGAGCAAAGAAGCAACCCTGCAATAACAGACTGAAGTCCAATTCTTAAAGGCAACTGAACTAAAGTAATTAAACCAAAAATTATCGTCATTCCAGCAATAATTGCAAGATCATTGAAACCACCAATAGGAGAAATAGTCACTGCACCAAAACTGCTAAAATTTAATAATTCAGGACCGAAAACTAATCTTAAGATGTTATAAGTAAATAAAAGAGCTGTCGTCAGACCGAAAAAAATAAAGGCTTTAAGGCTCATTTTCTTTGAACCTTGAAGTACAAGAGGAATAGTCATAGCTAATCCTATAACAGCAAGAAAGGCAACGGTCTGAGTCTCCACAACACTACCTCTAAGAGAGTCTTGAGTGTCACCTGACAGTAATCCTGACACAAGAGCAGTCACAACTACTGACCAGAAAAACAACAAGGAAACAGGGATGATAGTTTTTACTTTCATTCGTCTCAACATCAGAAAGCCTGAGGTTACAAAAACAACAAAACTAAATCCTATTGTCAAAAGAGACTTGTCGAAGCCTAGAGAGGCATTGAGTCCTGGTGTAAAAAAAATAGGAAGCAACCCTATCAATAGGATTACGGCATATTGCGAAACTTTTTGTAGAACTTCCCCTGCACGGTTATTTTTGAGAACAACATCATTACCTTTTGTTTCTGATGAAGAAAAGTGCTCCTCTCTGTTCATTTTCGGAATAAATAAATTGCCTGACATAAAATTAACACCTTATTATTAGTAAATAAATATTTTATCAATTATATCACATTAAAAAAGCACCCCTAGGGGTGCTTTTACACATAAGCCGGATTCTGTCGAGATAAACTCGGATGATCATATACCTAGGCTGTGCATTACTACACAGCTCCCGCGACTCTCTTCTAACTTGTTAAATCTCAATGAAATTATATGCGTCAGAAGCACGGTCTTGCACGCAGATAAGGATTTTGCCGTTTCACCCAATCTGTTACCAGATTGACTATTCCTTAAGACAGGAACCCTCTTTCTTTCGATAAAGGCGTCTCTGCTCGCACCTCTTACATTACTGTATGACGGGTATTACCCGCTATCCTGCTCCAAAAAATAAATTAAGGACGTGTCCGGACTTTCCTCTCTGCAATAAATTACAGAGCGATCATCGTGCCCTAGTATTATACAACATAAAACATTTTATGCAACATTATTATTTTAAAATCAATTTATCACCAATCTTTATTCCCTTATCAGACACGAAGCCTGCATTAGTTTCGACAACATACCAAGCAGGAACAGGAGTAGAAAATGATTCAGGAAAAGAATCAGGTGATACATGTTCTTCTATGTGCAAAATATCACCTTCTTTATTGACCCAAATAATATCTATTGAATATTCCATATCTTTCATCCAAATTGAATGCTTACCTTCTGATCCAAAGGCTAATATCTTAACTACATTTTCAGGTAGAAAGGGAGTTTTGGAAAGACCCCGACTTCGAGAATCTAAAGTATCGGCCACTGAGGCGAGCATAGACACACCACCGATTGTTACAGGAATAGTATTAAAATAGATTTTTTCCCAATTTTCTGGAGATATTTTCTCTTCTTTTTTTTCGACAAAAGGTATTTCATATTCACCTCGCACGACAGCATCTCTAATTTCTTTCTGCTGATATTGTACAGAAAAATAAATCCAAGCAACTGCCCCCAGAAAACAAAATAAAATAAATACCATCACAATTCTTTCAGCTGTTTTCATAATTACACAAAACTATTTATTTATTAATACTTACCTTATAACAAAATTACTGTAGCAAGACCCAGCAAGAGAAAAAGTCCACCTACATCAGTCGCTGTAGTAATAAATATTGTTGAGGTAGATGCAGGATCCTTACCTATATATTTCATAAATAAAGGAATTATAGAACCTGCAATCGCGGCAATAAGATGGGAACCTATCAATGCCAAAGCAACAACCACACCAAGCATAGGATCACCACTCCAAACTGTTGAAACCACAGTTACAATAGAGCCAATAATTATACCGTTAATTAATCCAGCCCATACTTCTCTCCAAATAGCCGGCTTGGCATTTTGCAGAGAAATCGTACCTAGAGTAATACCACGCACAATAATCGCAAATGTCTGAGTAGCAGCATTACCTCCCATACCAGCAACTATCGGGATGTACACAGACAGAATAGTAAGAGAATCCAAAGTACCTTGAAAAGACAATACTACAAGACCTGCTAAAAAACACGTAGCAAGATTAAGAATAAGCCATCGATAACGGCTGTTAACTTTTCGACCCACACTATCAAAAGGTCGTTCGCTATTGTCGACTCCGGCAAAATCATAGAGTGATTCAGCGGGTAGATTGCCAAATAATGACCTTGCCGCATCAGCATATATAATTCCTAAAACACTTGTATCATGGTCAAGAATAATTATTTTTTTACTTTCCGTACTCACCAATGTCTCCACTAATTCCTGAACTTCTGTTTGATAAGTAATCGTATGCACTGGTTTGACATGTTTTTTGATCAAACTCAAATTCCTTTCTTTAATAATCGAAGATAAAGTAATTTCTCCAATTAATTTTCCATCATGATGAACCAAGACTTCTGGATAACGTGCAGTATCTTCATAATGATCAGCTATTGCATCTGCAGCTTTTTTGACTGTAAGACTATCTGCTAAAAATAAATAATTAAAATTAACCAATGACAAAGTAGCTTGTGGATGAAAACGTAAAAAATACTCCATCTTTTCTTTAACATCACCTTTGAGTCGTTGAATAATTTTTTCTCGACGCTTGGCATTTTGCACTCTAGTCAGGATTCTTTGTGCCTGTTGTAGGTCCATGTGATCAAGCATGATAACAATTTCATGAATACGTAATTGTTTCAAAATCGACTGCTGAACATAAGGTGAAAGCTTTTCAAATGCCGCACTCCGCTTGGGAACACTTAATTCCCTCAATGTCTCAATTCTTTTATCTGGATAATAAGTAAGTGCATGTACAAAATCTTTTTCTATTTTAGGCATGTGTTTATTATAGCAAGCGATAGCGAAATAAAATATTATTACCTGTAGAAAACACCACGAGCTTGTAGAAGCTTGTGGTGTTTTATTCTCATATCTTTAGATAAGTTCGATCTCTGCCTCTTCCTTAATTTCAGCTAAATACTCATCAATCACTTCTTGTTCTTTTGTCGCTTTAATCTGGGCTTCAATCTCACTCCTCACTTCCTCTAAAGCAGGCAAACCAGATTCTTCTCCACCTGCACCTTCATATAAAGAAACAACCTCTTCTTCAGTAAACGTTATGTCTGCCTCTGCAAACACACCGTCCAATACTTTCTGAATTATCAATTCATTATAAATATCTTTTTGCAGTTGACCCTCTTCAATACCAAGCTCTGCCATCCGTTCGAACAAAACTTCTTCGCCACCAATATCGCTTTTTATAACTTCCATTCTCTCTAAAACAAGGTCATTAGTGATCTCTATCCCTTTCTCCTCTGCTATCTGTCTAAGTAATTTAGTATTAACTAGAACATCCAAAGCTTGACCCCTAACCTGCAACCGAGCTTCAACACTCTCAGTATCAACCCCTTGAGAAGCAGCTAGTTGAGTAAACTGTTGAACACTTACATCAAGCTCAGAGCTTGTGATTTTTTCACCATTAACAATTGCGACTACTGTGTTAGCTTGCTGACTTGCAATGATTGAATCAAAGATGTTAGTGGAAGACCTCCCTTCCTTTTCAAGTAAAAATAACACTCCTAGGATAATCAAAATTACAACTAATCCTGAAATAACATAACCTTTCAAAGAGGCTTTTTTAACTTTAGTCTCTACTACTTTTTCTTCAACTGTCTCTGCTACAGGTGTCTTCGTTTCTTTTTCACTCATATTTTTCTCTTTATAATAATTAATTTAGCAACCCACTTCAAAGGAAGACTACTTATATACGCAGTATTTTACACTAGCATGCAATTATAACAAAGCTTTCGGATGCTGTGCACTCCAACTAGCAAGAATGATAGCTGTAGCAGCTGCCGCATTTAATGACTCACACCGTCGGTGAATCGGAATAGAAATCAGTTCATCACAATGCTCTTTAGTCTTTTGCCTTAAGCCACTACCTTCATTACCTAAAACAAATACCGAAGGTCTTGTGAACTTTTCAGTAACTGTAGAAGTTGTACCCTTACCATCTAGCCCATAAACCCAAAAACCGGCTTTCTGAAAATCAGTCAGGACAGTATTTACATTCGGAATAGTAACTAAAGGAATTTTAAAAGCCATTCCTGCAGATACTTTCACAACAGTTCCTGTAACAGGAGCCTGATTATGAGGAGGAATGAGTACTCCAGCCAAACCAAAGGCAGCAGCTGAACGAATAACAGCACCGACATTGTGAGGATCTTGAACTTCACCAAGAACTAGCACAGCTGTATTGGGAGACTTTGACAAAGAAGCTTTAAATTCTTTATATGGAACAGTTAATTTATGGGAGATTATTCCCGCAACCAAACCTTGGTGAGCAGCTTTAGCTGAAACACCGCGTGGAGGATTCTTAAGATTCAAAACTTTTATCGGTAGTTTATTTTTATCAATCAACTTCAATAACGGTACGTCTGAAAAATCAGCAGCAACATGTATTTCGGTAACAACATCTGGACGAGCAAACAAAACTTCACGTACAGAATGTTTGCCAAAAATATATTCAATTTCAGATTTCATAGTAATAATACAGTAACACGTTTATTAAATATGTCTATGTAAGTGAGACTTATTCAGAAAGCAAAAACTCCCCTTAACTTTATTAAAGGGAGTTTTTGTTATAAGCAATTATTATTCAGAATCTTCAGCAATAGATTTTACATATTCAACGATCTTGTTCTGCATGTCCAAGGCATCTTTTTTCTTAACTGACTCAAACATGATCTTGAGAGCAAACTCTGTCACACTTGGCTTTACAGCTCCCCACACCTCACCAAAATCAACAACCAATCCGTCAAAACGCTTTATTTTGTCAGGATTTAAAGTTTTAAGAAAATCTTCAGTCTTTCCCAAAGCTAATTTTTTATCTTTTACCTTAACAATCACGTCCTCAGTCTGCTTATACTTTACATAAGGTTTCATCATTTCTCCAAACGACAAACCTTTTGCTTTTGCCTCTGTGTATGAATTTAGAACAGCGAGTAGAGTTAGTGTTACGGAGTCAGTAAAGAAAAAATCTTTATAATAAAAATGTCCAGAATGTTCACAAGCAAAAAGAACATCTTTCTTGCGCATAACATTCTTAATAAATGCATGCCCTACCCGAGCAGGAGTAGGTCTTCCTCCAGAACTCTTAATCACCTCTTCGTATGAACGGCTAGTTAAAATTGTATATCCAATCCTCGCTTTAGGATTAGTCATAAGCATTCGTTCAGCAATCAAAGCACCTATAACAGCACAATTAATATAATTTCCTTTTTCATCTAAAAAAGCAATTCTGTCTGAATCACCGTCGAAAGCAACTCCAAAATCATAAGTTTTTTCTTTCAATCTTTTCTTTAAATGTTTCTGATGCTTTGATAATGTCGGGTCAGAACCACGATTTGGAAAACTCCCATCAAGATCACCGAACATTACATCAAACTTCATTGGTAATTTTTCCTGAAGTAGAGGGAGTAAAACTCCTGCCATACCATTACCAACATCAGCCACAATATTAATCCCTTCTAATTTTTTAGCTTTGTAGCCTTTTAAAACAAAACGTTGATACGCTTTACGAATATCTTTTTTTGTTGTTTTTCCACGCTTAGTATCAGGAACAAATTTACCTTTCTCTATTCGGCGACGGATTGCCCCCAAACCTTCCTTTTCAGTCAGAGGAATTGCACCAGCATGAACCAATTTTAACCCGTTATATTCTTTTGGACTATGTGAGGCTGTAATCATCACACCAGGCAAATCCATTGTGCCTGAAGCAAAATAAAGAGCAGGTGTATGCACTTCACCAATATCAACAACCGCAGCCCCAGAATCAGTTACCCCTTTAATAAAAGCGGCATGTAGAGCAGGTGTTGAAAGTCTCATGTCACGAGCAACAACTATTTTTTTATAATTAAACTCTTCCACAAAAGCTCGACCAATAAAATAAACTAACTCGTCATCAATCTCAGTCGGATAAATAGCTCGAATATCAGCATCTTTAAAAGCCCTCTTATAATCGGCTTGTAATTTCATTGTCATATAAACACCAGTATACGCTATTTACACTTCAATAATCTCATAGGTATCTACAGAAGTATTGACAAATATATAAAATGTATTACAATAGCCGATAACGCTTTTGTAACTTGTGTGGGCACATTAGCTACAGACATCTGTCTTAGCAGTCAGGATTCTGAAAATTTACTACCTGCACACGCCCCGGAGTAACAAACACTCCATTAACTAAATAAATATAGATGCCAACTCAAACATCACGTCGTCCAGAATCTGGACGCCGTCCTTATTCTGGCTCAGGAAAACCTAGCCAATCTTTTAATCGTAATCGTAATTCAAGTGCTCGAACTCGTTCTGGTGGAGGTAGCCGTTTTGGCAACAACCGTGGAGGACGTGGTCGCGGAGGTGGAGGAGGACGAAAACAACCTAGCTTCAACCCATCACAATTCATCAACAAAAACCCTATTGAGATTAAAGAAGAAGTTTACGCAGCAAAGCATAAATTCTCTGATTTTGGACTACATGCAAACATGGTCGCAACTTTAGAAAAACAAGGTATCGTTATTCCTTCACCAATTCAAGATCAAGCTATTCCTCTCGCAATGAAAGGTCAAGACTTAATCGGATTGGCAGAAACTGGTACTGGTAAAACAGCAGCTTTTCTTCTTCCATTAATTCAGAAAACATTAACTGAAAAGAATCAACAAACATTAATCCTTACACCAACTCGAGAACTAGCTTTACAGGTAGAAGCTGAATTCCGAAAGCTTAGTGGTGGACTTAAACTGTACTCAACATCATGTGTTGGAGGAACAAGTATTCGTCCTCAGATACGAGCACTAAAACGAAACAACCATTTCGTTATTGGTACACCAGGAAGAATTTTAGACCTTATAGATCGTGGAGATTTACGTACTGACAAGATCAACAATATCGTACTTGATGAAGCTGACCGAATGTTGGACATGGGATTCATTACTGATATCCGAAAGATTCTTAGCGGAGTAACAAAGGAGCGACAAACTCTTTTCTTCTCAGCAACAATGACAAAGGAAGCAGAAAATCTTGTAAATGACTTTATGCGTTCTCCTATCACTGTCTCAGTTCGAAAGAAGGACATTACAAATAGTATCGCTCAGGACGTTGTAACTTATGACCGAGCTGGTAAATTCGACACTCTTCTTGCACTTTTAGCAAAAGATGAATTTTCACGAGTTATTATTTTCGGAGCTATGAAACATAGTGTTGAAAAGCTATCTAACGAACTTATGCGACAAGGTGTCAAAGCTGAATCTATTCATGGAAACAAGAGTCATGGGCAAAGACAGCGAGCACTATCTTCTTTCAAGAGCGGAAAGGTTCGAGTACTAGTAGCAACTGACGTTGCAGCACGAGGGATTCACGTTGACGACGTCTCTCACGTAATCAACTACGATCTACCAAACACTTTCGAAGATTATGTTCACAGAATCGGTCGAACAGGTCGAGGAAATAAGCGAGGTCAAGCTTTGACTTTCGTGCAAAAATAATCTAGATCTTCTAGACTAGAAATTAAAAAACCGACAAGACTCAAAGTCTTGTCGGTTTTTTAATAGTTTATTTAAATAAATAACTATCAAAATAAACGGCATGGCAATTGTAACTGTTGGGATTTTTTCGAGATAATCCTGATAATTCTTCCATGATTTTCATAAGTTGGATTATTATCTTTTCCACCAATGTAGCAAACTTCAGTATTCAAAACACCATTCAAACCACGGATCAAATCTTTCATCCCCCAGATAATATCGCTTTCTTAATCACAAATTAATCAGCCAAGTGTTTCTTGAAATATTTTTTAATAAGCCGGATATCATCGTTTTCTAGAACATGCTTACTTTTATTATCTTCCAACCATTTGATAGCAAAATCGAATTCAACTTGAGAAATACCTGATTCTACACCCTCCTCATACAGGTCAGCACGAAATAACTTCTCTACCTCTATTCTCTCTTTAAAATCAAGCTTGCCGTATAAATTATTTATAATAAGCTTCATTTCTTTCCTTGTCACCTTTTTAGGTGCTGTTGTAAAAAATCCCATGTTAATTATTGTATCAGACACAATAAAAGGCTGTCTATTAAAGACAGCCTTTTTTAACAACACTTAAAGAACTATCTTCTCAGCATTATGTTTTTAACTTCAAACCTATTAGTCTTTTCAGACAAGCCTATCCTTACATAAATAGGCAGATCTATTTTATTAAGTAATTTTCTACTGTTTACGTTAGAATTTCTAATTATCCTATGATGAACAAAGACCGAAACCACAATTTCTCCTTCCCTCACTTGAACAAATCCAAATCTCTTTTGCCAATCAAACCATAATAATTTTGCTGGATAAAAAGTACCGTCAGCAATCCTATATAGTAATTTAACTATTTCGATAGGAACTATTTCTTTTTTCCTACTCTGTATTTTTCTTATTCTCATCACGCTCTCCTTATGACTACAAATCATACTCAGTCATCTGAGTTTTTATAATATGACAGTTTATCTAACAAGAGTCAAGTAAAAGGCTGGTAGCTATACTACCAGCCTTTTACTTGACCACTCTTTATTACTCAGTCGTCACTCCATCAAAATGCACTTCTGCATCATCTGCTTTAGTAGCCTGAACTAAACCATCTTTATGTTCTGGTGGCGAATAAACTGAATATAATTTCAGAGGCTTATCACCTGTGTTAATCACATTATGTTTTGATCCTGCAGGAATAATAAACGCCCAATCATCAGAGACGTCATACTCTTCTATCTCATTTAAAATTAATTTTCCGATCCCTGATTCAATTCTAATAAACTGATCAAGAGAATGGATTTCTTCTCCAATTTCTACTCCAGGCTCTAGACTCATCAAGACCAACTGACTTTGTTCACCTGTATATAAAACCCTTCTGTAGTCAGTATTTTCTAAAGTTTCTTTTTCTATATTTACAACGTAACCTTTTTTCATATTTTTATAATTAAGATAACTAATTTAGTTCTATTATTTCTTACGCACAACATGTGGTGGTGTTTCACCTGTAAAAAATGAGATGATATTTTCAGCCACTAATTCAGACATTTTGTCACGAGTTTCTTCACTTGCAGATGCTATATGAGGAGTAAGAACGACGTTCTCTAGCAAGTTCAAACCCTCAGCCAGAATTGGCTCTTTTTCAAAAACATCAAGTCCTGCACCTTTAATAATTTTATTTTTTAATGCCTCAACAAGAGCAATCTCATCGACAACAGGGCCTCGTGAAGTATTAATCAAATAAGCTGTTTTTTTCATCAATCTTAATCTCTCACTGTTTATCAAATATTTTGTCTGAGGCAATAACGGCACATGGATTGAGACCACATCAGAATTTTTTAGAAGATCCTCTAAGGATTCAGAGTAATCACAATTAACTTCAGACTCAAAAGTTTCTGATTGTGAAATATCACAATAACAAACCTTCATTCCAAAACCTTTCTGCATCCGTTTAGCCACTCCTGTACCAATTCGTCCTGCCCCTACTATACCTAATGTTTTACCTGACAAATCACTACCGAGTAATAGTTCTGGAGCCCACCCTGAAAACTTTCCATCTCGTGTAAATCTATCAGCTTCAGCAATTCTTTTAGTCACAGTCAGCATTAAAGCGACTGTGTATTCAGCCACTGTATCTGTCAAAACTCCAGGCGTATTTGTTACAACGATATCAGATGCCGATAGCTCGTCGAGAGCGATATTGTTATGACCAACAGCATAATTAGCCACGATCTTTACTGAAGGTGCAACTTCTAACACCGACATATTAACAGTATCAGTAAGGAGACTTATCACCCCATCATAAGGTCTTTTTGATAATTCATTTTTTAATTCGCTTATAGTCAAGACACCGTCTTTTTCACTTACAACGAGTTGGTGTCCAGCATCACGCATTTTATTCAGCCCTACTTCAGGAATCCTCCTTGTTACAAAAATCAATGACATAGTAAATAAATTATTAAGTATTAGATATATATTATCACGATAATACAATTAAGCATGAGTACCAGCTACATATCCAGTACTCCAGCAAATCTGCAAGCTGTAACCACCGGATGGACGGTTTATATTTAACACATCTCCAACTAAGTATAATTTCGGAATCAACTTAGATTCCATTGTCTTAAAATTAATTTCTTCTAGAAAGACGCCACCGTCAGAAACAATAGCTTTATCTTCACCTAGTAATGAACTAATTGGTAAAGGAAGAGCTTTTAGTATTTCTAGTAAACGTACTCTTTCTACTCTAGTCAAACTGTGTCCATATTTATCACCGTCAATTCCTAGTATTTTCAACATCACAGCCCCAATACTGGTCGGGACAAGTTCAGAAACAATATTCTTTATTTTTTTATTTGAGGATTCTCTAATTAATTCTAGCATTTTTAATTTCAACTCCCCTGAATCAAGAGCGTCCATAAAATCTAGCTTTATCACTACAGAACCTGTAGCAAGTAGTTCTCCGATGCTTTTACTGAGATTTAAAATAGATGGACCAGAGAGTCCGACATGAGTAAACAGAATTTTTCCTTTACAAACACTCTTCTTCACATTATCTAGGAAAACAGTAATTTTAACGTCAGGAAGTGTGACTCCACTTAAGGAATCAATCCAAGCTTCATTAACAACTACCGGGACTAGTGCCATATTGCAAGGAGATACATTGTGGCCAAGTGACTTAAGCCAGTCAAAACATTCACCGGTTGACCCTGTTTCAGGATGAGATTTTCCACCTGAAGCGACAATACATGCTTCGGATTCATAATTTCCGAGACTAGTCTGAACAATAAAAGTTTCTTTTTTAGAATTAAATTTTACAGAAATAACTGATACATTATTCATTACAATAACACCTTTCTCTTTAACTTCATCACGCATCACTTTGCAAATAGTCTCAGCTTTATTACTAGCAGGAAAAAGTCTTCCTTCATTTTCCTCCACCAACTCAACACCCCTGTCTTCAAACCACTGAATAGTGTCGACAACACCATGTTGCATGAAAGTGGAAAAAAGAAATTTTCCTGAATCTTTATACTGACTTAAAATATCTCGAACAACTTGTTTATTATTCGTAACATTACAACGTCCACCACCTGTTATGGATAATTTTTTTCCAAGAATATTATTTTTTTCTAGCAATAAAACAGAGCGTCCCCGTGATGAAGCCTCTGAAGAAGCCATCATTCCGGCAGGACCACCACCAATCACTATCACATCAAATTTAGTTTCCATTCAGATATTTTATACTAAGACTCTATTAAGTAGGTCGCATAATTATATAACGTTTCTTCCAAGCTTTCTTAAAGACCTCTATGTAAATAGAACCATTTTTTAACTCCTCTGTTAACTTGCCAAAAGCACTACTCATACTCAAATTTGGAAAACTATAATTTTCTCCATCAAGACTGTACTCATGCAACAAATTAAACAACCCTTGGTGAATCCAGCCAGCACTGGGAAGATAAGCATTTGCAACGATTCCTTTTTTAACAAAACATCAACAGAAATTTATTCTTTTTCATAAAATGAAATCAACATTGCAAGACTAGTGATACCACAACCTACTTTTCACCAAGAAGGATTAGTAATATCAATAAATTGCGAATAAAATGGAACATCAAATACCTCTGTATATTAGTAATAGGAACAACTATTTCAAGTAGACCTCTTCATTAAGAGTAGTAGTGACAACTTTTTCTTAATCCAACGAATCAACATCAACCTTGACCTGAGTAAGAACTGAGACTATTGATACGCTGTAGGCAATAATAATTATTTCTAAGTAGAAAAATATAAAAAAGTTCGAAACAAAACAGACTTAGTTTATTGCACTCTTAAACATTCACCTTCAAAATGAGGTCCACAACCATCGATAACTTCAACATATTCAAACAGTACTTTTTCTACAGGTAGCAACTTAACCTCATCTGTAATAGAAGAGACAGAAATTATTCCAACCTCCTCATCTCCAAAAAATGGCGAGTCATGTGCTTCAATATGCTCCAAATCCATAATCATGACCTCAGGACCAGAAACATCATCTTGTTCACTCAGATAACTGACAAATGCCATGTGGATAAATATCCCTACCAGAATCAAAACTAAAGCAAATAGTTACGACTGTAACCCGCCTCGAATCATTATAGTGTTTATGCATACGAGTAATATAACCTACTTCTATTACTACTCCTGCAAGAAGCTAAATTTATTCCAATCAATACTTTCCAGGAACTCGTTTACATCTGCAGACCTTGCTTCATTATCACTTTCATAAGTCCTGATAAAATAAACAAATTCAAACTGAGACTCTGGTGTATTGAATTCATTTTTAAATTTTTTTGCCATATCTAAAGGAGATACCATTTTTCTCCCATTCACTAATGATGCCTCGAATTGTAAACCTTGCTTATATGGAAGATCTTCAAAGTAAGCATCGTATACCAACTCAGAACAAACTAGAGCATCACGAGTATCAAAATCAAAATTATAATCATACGGTTTATGATAATTTTCAAATACCTTAAATAAAGCAAGCATCTTATCTTTCTTTTCCAACTTCGGACGAAGAGTTACTACAAAATCTGCATATGCTGAAGTCTCGAGGGACCTGATCACCACCCCCGGTTCTATTGCCTCTATTACAGTCTTAGTATTTCCATCATCATACTCTGACATGTAGTCTACGTAAACCAAAGGATACTTATTTTCAACATACTCAGAAAAACTAACAAACCCATCAAGAGGAAATTCTGCAGAAAAATAATTATTCATTTCGGACATTGCTCCTGTATAAACAGCAGCATGAGTCCAAAAACCAGGAATCCCGACGTTGCTCAGATACCAATTACGACGTTGTAACATAACGTCTCCAGGTAGCATTTCAGCTTGCATGTCATAAATTAACTCATTGGTAATTAAATGAGTTTTACCTCTTTGCGATATTACAATATGCCCCATTGTATTAGCAATATTTCTCTGCAAAGGAAACCAGACATTAAACATTTCATTTCTTGTAGCATCAACAACAACCTCGCCAGACTTTAATACGGTGGTCCCAAAATTTCTAAATAAATACTCATAACCCTCTGAAGACTTAACCTTAAGCACCTCGTATTCGCCACCATATTCACTATTAGTATCTGCAAATAAATTCAAATACCACCAACCACCTGTGATTCTGAGTCTAGTTTTAGGAGAATAGAATCTAGTAATCATTTCATTATAAATATCACCTCGCTCAAAAGAAGGGATGAAATGATTCATAATTTTCTTTTTATACTCACTGCCAGACGCCTCTATCATGACACGATGCAAAAGTTCATATTTTTTTACATACAAACTATAAGAAATCATGAAGGATTTTACCCGCGTATCCCAGAGACTATAAGGGATATTAGCAAAATATTTATTTCGCTCAGTAATTAATTCTGAGTATGAAACAGCCCGCAAGAATTCTGAAAATTTTTCATCAATTTTTTTAGCAGTATTAGGATCTTCACTCTGGACTCTTAAACTTTCAACTAATTCCTGTGCTGAACTTTCAAGATAATCCATTGCTGTTATAGACTGATAAAGATCATCATTAACAATGGCAATAATTTCTTTATCTGAAATACCATTAAACACCCCGTTATCCAATGGACGAACAGAAATTAAAACCAAAATACCAGCAAGAAATAATACACTAAGAAAAAGCATTCTTTTTTCACGGGTTAAGATTTTTTTTGTTTTAGTATATGTTTTATGTTGTTGCCAATATTTGCGAGATAAATAAATACGTCGACCGAACAAAATAAGTGCTATCAAATAAATACCAAAGCCGATAATAATATGAAAAGGATAAAAAATTTGAGTTCCAACAATTGCCAAGCTAGCAAAACTAATTGCTACAGAAATTAGGGTCAGCTTAATTATTTTTCTATACATTGGTGGATACTCACCTGTTGATAAGATTTTTGATTTAACATGCTTCATATCTTTTCATAAATATTAACACGGAAAATAAAAAAGATAACAGATCGAATCTGTTATCTTTTTTATGTAAATTATTAAATCTAGAATAAGTTCTACTTAAGAAGTAGTCTCAAACCATTAAACACAACGAGTAGAGTTCCACCTTCATGACCAATCACCCCTAATGGTAGTGGTAAATTACCAAATATTGTCATCAGTATCATGAGACCCATAATACCGACTGCGAAGAAAAGGTTTTGCTTAATAATCAGATTAGCCTTCTGCGAGAGTTTGTGAGTATAGGCTAATTTCATTAAGTCATCAGATAAAAACGTCACGTCAGCAGCCTCAATAGCAACATCACTTCCTCCAACACCCATAGCAACTCCAACACGTGCTGTAGCAAGCGCAGCAGCGTCATTCACCCCATCACCAACAAAAGCTACCTTATACTTCTCGTTAAGAAGCTCTACTTGCCTCACTTTATCTTCCGGCAATAAAGCTCCGAATATGTCTTCAGATTTAAAACTTAATTCCTTCCCTATTGTCTGTGCAACAATCTCCGTGTCACCAGTCAACATCACAAACCTTTTAATCCCTTGCTTCCTCAATGCAGTTAGTGCAGTTAAAGCAGAGGGTCGTATAGTGTCAGCTATTGCAATTACCCCTAATACATTATTTCCATTTCCAATAATAACTGTTGTTTTTCCTGAACGTTCTAACTCTTGCAAAACTTCTTCATGTTCTTTTTTTAACACTTCACCTTTAAAATTCAGTAGCGATCTATTGCCAGCCCAGTACATTTCTCCGTCAATAGTAGCAATAATTCCTTTACCTGGAATAGCTTCGATATCTGTAGCCTCCACGACATTAACTTTTTTATCTTTAGCATAGGTTCTAACACTATGAGCCAAGGGGTGTTCTGAGTGAGTTTCTATAGAGGTGGCAAATGATAAAATTTCTAAAACTGTATAATCTGAAAAAGAAATCACTTCTGCAACTCTCATCTTCCCTTCTGTCAATGTACCTGTCTTATCAAAAGCTACTGTTGTGACAGATCCAAAATCCTCCAAAGCAGCTCCTCCTTTAAACAAAACTCCAGTTCGTGCTGCTGCTGCAATGGCTGAAAGTACGGCTGCTGGAACACTAATCACAATAGCACAAGGACTTGCTACAACTAACAGTGTGGCAGCTTTATACAAAGCATCGTCCATCGGTAAACCTATCAAGATAAAAATAACTAACGCAAGGACACTTCCTACCAAAACAACAACAGTGTAACGCTCACCAAACCACTTACTAAAACGCTCGCTTGGAGAACGCTTCTCTTGAGCCTCCGTCACCAATTCAATCATACGCGCGATGGTGGACTGATCTGCCGTCTTCGATACTTCTACAGTTAGTACTGCATTTTGATTTACAGTTCCAGCAAAAACCTTACTTCCAGGCTCACTATCGACAGGCACAGACTCGCCTGTTACAGAAGACTGGTCGATAGCTCCTGAACCCTCTTTAATAACACCATCAACAGGCAAACGCTCTCCAGGACGGACAATTACCGACTGCCCAATAGCCAGCTCTTCCACTCTCACCCTCGCTGTAGTACCGTCACTATTTAAAACATTAGCTTCATCCGGTCTTAATTTCATCAAAGCTGCTACAGCTCTTTTTGTATTACCTAAAGCATAACTTTCAAGAACTCCAGCCAAACTAAACAAAAAAAGCAAAATAGCACCATCCCTCACCTCACCAACTCCTGCTGCTGCAAGCGCTGCCAACACCATCAAAAGATTTATGCCGATTGATTTATTCAACAACTTTTTAACAGACCTAATAGCTACTGGCAATCCTCCCGCTAGATATGCACAAAGGAAAGCTCCTCCAATCAGCAAGGGTGACATTTCCTTTGTTTGCAAATAAACACCAAGAACCAAACCTATTAAAGTAACACCTGTAAGAAAAACCTCTTTCTTAAGCTGTTTTTTCTCTTTCTCAATACCATCAAACATTTTTTGTGCAGAAGTTTTCATGTTTTGTATAATAACTTACATTTAGTCTGTATCCAAAAAAATAGAGGTGACAAGCCACTATTCTATTAAATTTTGACAATCTGGAGGGTAAAATAACTGAAAATAAACTTTAACTTAGGTCTGTGAATATTTTTACAGACGACATACTTTTCAATACACAAACAGGAAATTGTTTTGTGTCACAGAGATTATTTTTTAACATTTCTATATACTGTCTTTTTTCTTTTCCGACAGCATATACAACAACCTCATTAACCTCATTCAGTAAAAAAGAATTAGTAATAGTGATACGTTTTGTGAATAGATTCACTTCCTTTGGTACTTTATAAGCAATAACCCAATCAGAACCATTAAAATCTATTCCATACTCACCCGGCATTATTCCTGCAGTATGACCATCTGGACCAACTCCCATCGTAGCAATAATCACTCCATTAGGATTATTATTTCGCCAGTTTTTTAGGGCTGTCTCAAACCTATTTTTAACTCCCGATATTTCATCACACTCTTTTACCAGAGTCGGCAAAATATTTACCCCAGCTTTCTCTGCTTGTTTATAGAACTCTGTTTCTTGAAGTTGAGCAAAATTGTTAACCTTACTATCCGTAGAAAATCTCTCATCTAACACTGATAAAGTTATCTTTGGACTAAAAATTTCTTCAGGAAAAGATTTGAGTAATGAGAACGCCGAACCTCCCGACAACATAAGCAATATTGACTTTGAAGCATTTTTAGACAATAACTCTACTAAAGCTCTACATGCTTCAGACCGTGGCTCAGAACTACGAATTACCTCCATAATTATTTTTTAGCAATAGTTTTATGACCGCCAAACTGATTACGCATTGATGCAATCAACTTACCTAGATATGAATCATGGATACGAGTTTCTTTCCGCTGATCTAAAGCAGCTTTTAGGACTTTTACATCACCAAGCTCGGCAATAATATGCTCCATTTCGAACTCGGTCTCACCAGTCGGAACCTCACCACTAATCATGTCGATCTTGCCTTCCTTATAAGCCTCTCGAAGCCATGACACCAACTTACTAGAGATGATACTTTCGTTTTCGTAAGGTTTGAAAACCTGAGACAGGTCAATCCCAAACTCCTCCTCATGATTGTGAAGAACAGTCATACCTTCAGCAATTGCACCCATCATACCGTACTCAATACCATTATGCACCATCTTTACAAAATGACCTGCCCCTTCTTTTCCTACTAAAGCATAACCATTTGGTGCAGCTAGAGCTTCGAAAATATGTTCGTGTACAGCAAATACTTCTGACAAACCTCCGACCATTACGGAAGCTCCATGTCGAGCACCCTCCACTCCACCTGAAGTACCGCAGTCAAGAAAATTTAATTCTTTTTCTCTTAGAGATTTATGCCGAGAGAGAGAATCTTTATAGAAGCTATTTCCTCCGTCAATTACCGTGTCCCCAGTACCAAGAAGAGGGACCATTTCAGCCAACACACTATCGACAAACTTACTCGGCACCATAACCCAGATAACTCGTGGTGAAGGTAAAGCTTCTACCATCTCCTTAACATCCAAAACCACTTCTACACCAACATTTTTTGCTGCAGTCTTTGCCTCTTCACTGGGATCATTACCGACGACTCGATAACCATTTTCTACCAGTAACGTAGCCATATTCAAACCCATTCGCCCAAGCCCAATAAATCCTAATTCTTTTTTTTCTGGCAATTGCATAATTTTATATATTTATTTTACTAACTTATTTGGACCTGTACTTCCTGGAGCATATTTTAATAATGGCAAATCTTTAAACTGCTCTAATATCGGTGTTATGAATGACCAGGCTACCTCAACTTCTTTCCCGCTAACAAATCTTGTCTGGTCTCCTGAGATACAATCAAACAACACTCTTTCGTAAGCTTCGGGTGAATAAATATCCTCAACTTCATGTTTCAATAAAGTTAATTCTTGTTTATGTAAAGAAAAATCAAACCCTGGTTTTTTCACCCACACCGAAAGACTAATCTTTTGTTCTGGTGCAAATTCAATTTTAAGAACATTTTTATGTGTGTGCGCTCCATCCGAAAATGAACAACTGCACATGTTGTCTGACCTAAAAGTAACAATTGCTTCATTAACCTGTTGATCAAGAGCCTTACCTCCTTCTAAAATAAATTGAACCCCTTTCCAAAGAGGGGACTCTGAAACGAAATCTAATTTAAAATATGTTTCTGTTTCTGAATTATCACCAACCCCATCTGTGTCTGTATACCCTTCATACTGTCCACGAATGACTGAGTCCAATTTTTGACCAACCAAAACAGCCAGAGCTTCAGCCCTGGCTTTACGAACAGCTTGTGGATTATGAATATCTACAGGAGACATTGTTAGGAGGGCAAAAATCTGTAGCATATGATTCTGTCCGACATCACGCAAAGTACCGATGTTATCATAAAATGAACCGCGATTTGATACGTCTTTTGTTTCCAGCAACTTAACCTGTACAGATTCAATCCGGTCCTTATCCCAAGAGTCAGCAATAATATCATTTGCAAAACGTAATGAAATAATATTTTCAATTGCATCTTTTGCAAGATAATGATCAATACGATAAATCTGTTCGTCTTTAAACAATGAACAGAGCTTTTTTTCTAGAGCTTTTGCAGTCTCTAGATCTCTACCAAACGGCTTTTCAACTAACAGACGGGACCAGGAATCCAAACCATCACAAAGAGCTAGTGAATTGCTCTGATCCAGATTATCAAAAATCACTTCATAGTACTGAGGAGGCACTGCGAGATAAAAAAGCTTGTTAGTACATTGATTAATTTCATTATCAAAAACAGACAATGCCTTCTTAACCCTTTGATAAGCTTCTATATCATCAAAGCTTCCTGCGACATAACGAACATGACTACAGAATTCATTCACAATTGATTCATTGTGATCATGACCTTTATTATGAATACTTTCTTTAACAAAAGATTGATATTCAGAATCATTAAAATCCTTTCTAGACAAACCTATGATTACAAATGAATCAGGTAATGATTTGTTAATATACAGATCCAGCAAAGATGGTAATAATTTTGTTTGTGCAAGATCCCCAGTTCCTCCAAAAATAACAATTGAAGTCGGCATGTTTCTTGTTTTATGAACTTGTTCTAACATGTAAAAATAATCTCTTAGACCACGCAGTAATCTAGATGCTTTTAATATCTATAAGTGTACCATCTCTGTTCTATTGGCACGCATGAATGTTATAAAAAAATTCAACCACTTAAACATGGAAGTTAATAATAAAACCGCACTTTTTTAGGGTACGGTTGACTATTGATTCTATTCGTTACAATCATCATTTTGCATCGCAATCCAGCTATATGGTCCAGCATTTTGAAAATCTAAAGATAACATACGAACTTCCTCAACCCTATTTGTATATACACCGATTTCCTGAATTTTTAACAATACCAGCCTTGTAGTATCAAAATCTACATTTTTCCAGTCTTTTACCATTTCCAAATAATCTTCAAAGTAAAAAATATTTTGAAAGACCAAATCATTAGTTAGATAGATTGCTGAGTCTGTCGCAGAATTGTAGATTTTTTGACCTACGGCTAAGTTGCGCAATGACTTGCGTGGAACTTTTTTCCAAGGAAATTTAGCTATATCCTCTCGAGAAATTGACCCTTGTTTAGACTGATCAATAATAACCTTAACGCAAATGACACTC
>CAZEUI010000003.1:0-4779 GCA_964515625.1 uncultured Candidatus Saccharibacteria bacterium | reverse complement strand
GTGTTTTTGTCTCACTTCAAGATTTGGCAAAAACTTTTCATATTTTTTTGAAGAGCACATAATACACGCCTCCTATATTTGTATATTAAAATTACATAATGTAATACCAGTTTTAATGATAGACTTTTGTACATAGTTGTCAATCAATGGGCTAAACCACGGTCAAGTTCTAACGTTTTTATGTGCAAACTACTTTAATATTTCCAAAAGCTGACACCCATGACTTTTCTACTTTCCAACCGCTTGTGATCAATAACTCTTCAAACTCTTCTTTTTTATACATACTGAATGTTTCTGCAGAAACCTTGTCTAAATAGCAAAACCTATCCCTAATTAATTCGGTCTTATCCTGATAACCACAACCGATTTCAGAATCTATTCCTGTTACTGAAATATACAAATTACTACTAACAACTTTATACAACTCAGTTAAAAAATGTTTTGCGTCTTCATATGTTAAATAATGTATCGCTCGTTGAACACAGCAGTCATCAAACACCTTTCCATTAAGTAGAGACTTTAAGTTTTTCATGTTTCCGCTCACAAAACTAAGTGAATTTTCTGACAAATTATTTTCTTTAGATTTTTTGAGAAATAAAGACGAAAAATCGTAACTATCTACACCTAAAACTTTTGCACCTGATTGAACAAGACGGAGAGACTGACCGCCAGACCCGCAGCCAATATCCAGTACGGACGGATTGTTTTTAATCAAAATATCTTTCAACATTATTTTATCCAAATCATCTGCTCGCATTGACGCCACATCTACTCCGTAGTCAGACTGTCTATCATCTTTTGATTTTGATTCATTATCTGTAGTCATTGCAAATATATCATTATCAAAGATACCATAATTACTAAACACATTCTTCATTTATAGATACGTGGACTCTAAAGTAGACTTAACTACATTATGACAAGATTATTTTTAACTCTTTTTTACTAACCTCACCTTTTTAGCATCAGACCATACAAGATGGTTTGCTGAAGATAACTTATAACCACTCATTATAAGAGAACCAGCAGGTCTCTACATATTAATATTTTCGATAATCATCTCAATTCTAGTTAGCCTAGCAATCCTCTTTCACAAAAAAACACTGGCTAGATTTAGATTTACTAAAACCACAAGAAACGCATGTTTTCGAAAGAACTTCTTCCACCTTCACGATGATGGCTGGAGTCTTCTTTCTCATAGCAGGAACTCATGAATATTTATTCTCACCGAATCTTACACTCGAATCTGGTGTACCTATATTTCTATTAGTAATAGAAATATTCATAGGATTAGCCTTCTTACTCGGGATAGGTACGTGTATCTGCGCAATAATTTTAGGATTATCGTGGATAACATTATTTTATTACACAAACTGGGTTTCTGCTATGAAAAATATATAGGTACTTTCAATTGCCATTTTCATCAGGTTAGTGGGTGATGATTATTTTTTAATTTACTCGTCTTCAAAATTACTAGACTGGTTTGTCCCTGACCAATAGAACTCACTGGTTACCTTCCACACTTTGTAGCAATTACCTTATTACTACTTCTTGGTAGTGGTAGACACTTTACAATATTCAGCAATCTTAATAGACGTTGAGAAGACCACTTTACTTAATCTTTAATTTTCAAACCAAACATTGTTGATAAATATATCGCCTGACCAGTATCAACAAACACTTCCTTTATCGACTCGGAACTTATAATAATATCAGAACCTCCTAACTCAACGTTATCTAGTTTTGATTGTGAGAAATTTGCACCTGTTAGGTTACATTCTTTAAACACGACATTCTTTAATTCCGCACTGATAAACTCGATACCTCTCATATCACAGGATTCAAACATGATATTTTTAAGCTTAGTAAACCGAAAGTTTGCTTCGTTTAATTTAGAATAATGAAACTCTGTATCATACATTCTTGACTGACTCAATTGTATCCCTTGAAGACGTGAACTGACGAACTCAGACTTAGAAAGATATGAATAATTAATTTCAGCTCCTGCAATACTGCATTTAGAAAAAATAGAATCCATTACTTTAAAGTCACCAATTTTTGCTTGATTTAAAATAACATTAGCCAGCAAAACTTTATCTAGAGACAAGTCATCAATCTCAACCCCTTTACTCCCTGGCCAAACTGAGAAACCTATGGCATCTTGTAGATTTCTAGCTTCAAGTTCATCAGTATAAGAAAGAACATGAGTCCATTCATCATCCTTCCGTGCGAGATATAAGTCATAATGACTGTCAATTCTAACAATCCGTGCTTTATATTCCTGATTTATGTAAATCCAATATCTTGTGTTGTGTTAACAGTGTATGTCTTATCTGTGCTATTTAATTCAATATCTATTACATACTCATCCCTATACTCACCAGCATCAAAAATTTGTTCTTCTGAATATACTCCAACAATAGCTGAAATAAAGTCACACAATGAGTTTCAACAATCAGTACTCGGGCAAGAGAAGATGAAAGATACGTCGGTGAAAGATGTAGACATAAGGAACTATGCAAAACATATTCTCAGGACGAGACCTATGCACGAGAAACGAGAGTCGCTAGGTAACTTGAGGAGTAAGTTAATACTACAGGAGAAGGAAATTTTAATACAAGAAACAAACTCGTAAAGTTAAATTTATTCTGATATGGTTTCTATGCAATAATTTGAGCAATACCCTCAGTGCCAATCGCTTTAATATCTTCGTCACTAATTGGCGAATGCCAGTCATAACCTAGTTTGCGAGAGGATTCGAGTCGTCTCTTAAACTCTTCAATATTTATCCCCAATACTTTACAAAGTCTTGTAGCGTAAGGACGATTTTTTGATTCAGGAACAAACTCAGGCATTTGATTATCAGCGTACAAAATACTGTTTGGATACCAACGACCTCTATAATCTCCAGACGCTGAATCACCCTTACCGTGAAGATACAACAGAAAGTCCATCTCCATAAATTCAGTAAAAGGAGAAACTGTCGCAAGCAAGCCATCAGTGTGGCGACTTTTAAGAACATCAGCATGGAGAGATTTCCTTCGAGTCTTTTGACCATGTTCAGCTATGAGTTGGGAGTATTCACGTAACGCTTGCCAGATTTCTTTTGTCGCACGTCGTTGTGATCTATTCGGTCCGACCTTTAACTCTCCCGATAAAATCTTAGTCAAGACATCAAACTTACCTTCCCTGTAAAACGGGGTAACAAACATAACAAAAAGTTCATGTCCTACAAATTTATAGAAATCACCATCTAGATCTGATGTACGATTATTGGCATTAGGTAAAGGGTCATATCTTTCTAGTAATTTACCAAACCATTGAAAAATTTCTTCTGCTGAAGATGTATCATTCATTAATGCAGCAGTTTCAGACAATTGACCGAACTGCAAAACAAGTGATTCAGTAGCGGTAATAGATGTTATTAATTCTTCCGCAGTACCGTCATCTCGAAACATCTTTGGCTCCAAAGAAATAATGTTTTTAAGGAGGATATCCAAATATTTTCGCAGTTGTATTACCTTGTTCGGTGGATTTTGTTCAATGATTCCAATTATTGATTCCTCTGTTATTGAATGGTCCACTTTCGCAAACCCAGCTAACATAGCTGATTTAAAATCTTTTACTAATTCCGCTTTAACAGCAGAACGATTCTTAGATCCTTCGGGTAACTCATAGGTTAAAATACGTCGCATTTTTAAATCGAACGGTAAGTCCTCGAGCTCACCGAATGCCTTGTTGAAAACAAGAACCAGAGCCTCATGACCTTTAGCGTGGAGTGCGTATCCAAGTTCAATCAATACATTAGGATTCTGGAAGGCACGCGTTTCTGTATGAGCAACAAAAGATACATCAGCGACAAACAAGTCTGCATCTATGATTTTTTTAAAGATAGTTGTTGCTATATCTGGAGCACCAGCGCTGCCCAAAGTATCCCTGTCTATGACAGGAACAATACCCACAGTTTCGTCAGTTGCGATTTCAGTTGCAGCATCACGTAAAGCACTCTCAACCATACTCCGATTAGTGGAGTTCGGGAGATCTGATTGCCATGAGTAAAAGACTGTTTTTTTCATCAGTCATATTATGTATTAAAAAACATAAAATTACAAAATAATCCCTATAGGACTCGAACCATAAATACGGCTTAAAATATAATTATCCAAATTTTATTCAAATACACAAAAGTTCGAGTCCATGACTCGTTCAAAATATACGTTGCTAAATATAACTCTTTTGGAGACCTCGATAGGTCTCGCATGTCTGCTACCCGACAGGGATTCGAACCCCGATTACTTGGACCAAAACCAAGTGTCCTACCATTAGACGATCGGGTAGTTTGTTTGTATTTATACGCACTATGCACGCTGGTCACTAGCCTACCACACTTTACTCTTAGTATGAAGGGTTGTATTCATGACACACTAACTACTTTCAAGAGAAATAGTTGCACAGATGACACAGTGGTCACTCACACCGTCTTGTAACTTAATCTCATTAACACTGCACCCTTCTGAGCTAAATAAACCATCAACCATTAGCAATAACGGAACTGCTTGATGTAACTTTTGATCTAAACAGGTTTTGTATTCTGAAGAAATATTGTCTTTGTATTTTTCTGCCAAGAGACCAAAAATTTTACCGCTACGCGAGGTATTTAAATCTCCTACTAGCACAAAATTAGTAAACTTTTTCAGCTTAATTTATTGACAATAATGTTAACAAAGGATCTTCCATGCTTATATCTTACTGAGATTCATAACTGGCTTTAATGAAAGC
>CAZEUI010000002.1:26286-33636 GCA_964515625.1 uncultured Candidatus Saccharibacteria bacterium | reverse complement strand
TGAGTCCTGTTAGCAGAGTGTTGGATATTTTAAATGATTCAAAAAGTAGAGTTTTAGTTACGGAACATAAGTTTTTAAATACAGCCCTGGAAGTTTTCTACAATGCTCCGTCTGTAGAAAAATTGATTTTTCTTGACAGGGAACCTGAGTTTAAGACAGATTTTACTGACAGTAAAAAGTTATGGAATTTCATATCCACTAAAGATAGCTTAATAGAATCTTCCGGGTGGATTAATAGTTATACGAATAAGCCGTTTAATCGCTTGGAAATGGATGAACTGGTCAGAAATGTTGTTGCAAAAATTTCCACCAATCTTAATAAAGATACTACAATATTGGAAATCGGATCAGGTAGTGGTTTGATCGCAAAAGAAATAGCCCCAAAAGTGAGCAAGTACATTTGCGCGGACATATCTGACATAGTTTTGAAAAAATCAAAACAAATATTTCAGCATGAAGGAATAAATAATGTCGAATTTTTACAAATAGATAATAACAACGCCTTTGATTTGAAGGACAAAGTAGATGTTGTAATTATTAACAGCGTTGTTCAATTTTATATAAACTATAGCGAATTAGAAAAAGTAATATCGCATTGTTTAGATAAGGTAAATGAAGGGGGTATTGTTTTTATTGGCGACATTAGAGACCCTGAATTACGGGATTCCTTTTATGAGTCATTGTTACAGGAAAGTGAATCTGGTATTGATAAGAGCAGAGTCAATGCTATTGCCTTGAAGAAAAGTCTTGATAAAGATTTGTATGTGAACAAAAAATTCTTTATTGAGCTTTCAAAAAAAGACACAAGAGTAAAATCCGTGGAACTTTCCAATAAAATTGGCAAGCTCAAGAATGAGCTTTCGCTGTATAGGTATGACGTAGTCATTAAAAAGAAAAATAATAGTACATCAAAAAATCTTGATAATTCAATAGTATGTTTACCTGACATAAGGCATCTATCTGTTGGTAATCCAAATATTGCAATTGATAATCAACAACTTGCGTATATGATCTATACATCTGGCTCAACTGGAAAGCCAAAAGGAGTAATGATTGAACATGGTTCATTGTTCAACAGACTTGATTGGATGCAGAGTGAGTATTTTTTAGATGAGAATGACAAGATACTGTTCAAGACCCCATATTCGTTTGATGTTTCTGTTAATGTTTATAATTTTTGTATAAGCTTGTTTACAACTCATGTATAAGCTTGTTTACAACTCATGTATAAGCCTGTTACTTACCTGTTGATTTATTCCATGGCATCATTTGCACAAACATAACCATTGGACACACACCTGACAAGCCTGAAAACATCAACCCTCCTGCTACCAGCAATGGCAATAATTCAAAATAAGGATGAATTGTCGCACTTAAAATATAACCAAGGATAATCAGGGACGATGCTACCATAAATTCCTGACGCATAGTTGGTAGATTTTTCTAGGTTTTTTGTATGGAGTTCAAACATAATAATTTTATTAATTTAATATGGTTTACTACTTTTTTTCAGAACGGAAATACACAAGCAGAGTCGGATAAATCACCAAGGTCAACACTGTTGAAAGCGACAAGCCAAAAATGATTGCCCACGCCAAGCCTGACCACACAGGGTCATTAGCAATAGTTAGAGACCCGAGAACCGTCGTTAGTGACGTAAGTAATATTGGACGTAATCTTGCCTCCCCTGCTGAAATCAAGGCTTCGCGATACTCCAAACCTTTAGCTTCAGCCTGACCAACATACTCCAAGAAAATGATAGCGTTATTCACAACCAGTCCAATCAAAGCAATAAAACCAATCAAGGCCGTTGCTGTGAGGTAAGTGTTAGAAATATTATCCAAAAACAAGAATCCCCACAAAATACCCACGAGACCAAGAGGTACGGTGACAAGTATGTAGAAAGGAGTTGTAAAAGTATTGTACTGAGCAACTAAGAGAGCGTAAACCATTAATAGAGCAGCGCCCATAGCGATACCTAGGTCACGGAAGTTTTCCAGTGTCATCTTCCATTCCCCTCCCCACTCCAAGCGGACATTGTCATTATCAACAGAAACTAAATCCATTCCCCACAAATCCCAATCTGACACAAAGTAGTCACCAACACCATCTTCAAGCAATAGTTTAATTGCTTCAATTGTCACATATATTATCGAACGTCCTTGTACCTCAGCAGTTAAGTATGTGAGTGATTCTGCACCCTCGAGATAAACTGTCGTGGGACGAGGTTCATAATCGATACTTAAAACTGATTGTAGAGAAACTGACTTATCTGAATCTGTCTGAAGTGTCACATTGTTAATAAAGTTAGGTGAAGATAATTGAGAAGCTTGTATTTTAATAATCAGCGGAGAGTACTCTGAATTTTCTGATCCATAAAATTCAGAAACTTCATAAGAACCTTTTAAAACCTCCATCAACACTGAAACTTGATTAGGAGAAACGCCGAGATTATTTGCAGCAACATAATCAAACGAATACTTAACCCTCCCAACAACCTCCTCTGCAGATGTATCAAGATCTACAACTCCCTCAATTTTAGAAATAACCTCCTGTAGTCTTCCTGCTATTTCTCGTCTAATTAACTTATCGTCAGTAATTATTTTAGCAACCAGAGTTGCTTGAACAGGCGGACCTGGGGGCTCTTCAATAAAACGTATTTTAGTAGACAGGTTCGAATCATAATCTAGAACAACCTGCCTTAAGTCGTTAACAATAGAATTTGACATTCTTCCCCGATCATCGCTGGGTGATAAATTTATACGCAGAGTTGCCTGGTAGGAGCCTGATCTATTTTGAGCACCTTTAAACATTCCATTAAAATCAAGGATTGGCGGAGTAGACACGAATTGCTGAATACTTACAACATCAACATCTTCTATCAAAACCTCGGACAAACTTTCTGAAACCTTTCTAGTCTCCTCCCTATCTGTATCCACATCCAAATCAACATATACATAAAATTGATCACGATCAGCCCGAGGAAGCATCTGAAAATGTACCAGTCCTAACAACGGAAGAGTTAGTGAGATTATAAATATTACAACTGCTGACTGCAGGATAAGCTTTTGCTTCTTTACACTAAAAAGAATTGAGCGTAACAAACTAACATACTTATCTGTAGTATGTAGCATCATTCTTGAGAAAACTCTATTTAACTTGTTAGTTTTTTCTTCAGTATGAAGTAAAACATTAGCTACAAAAGGAGTCACGATTATTGCCACAAAGAAAGATACCACTAGTGTGACTGGCACAAAAAATGCTATCGGGCTCATATAAGGACCCATCATTCCACCAATAAAATTTAATGGCAGAAAAACAATTACAGAAGTCACTGTGGAAAGAAGTAGACCAACTCCTACTTCATCAAGTGCTGAGGCGATTACTAATTCTCTAGTTTTTCTAAAAGACTCAACTTTCCATCTTCGTAAGTGCGAATAAATATTTTCGACAGCAACGATTGCTGAATCTACAAGCAACCCTAAGGATAAGATTAGTGCAAACAAAGTAATTCTGTTGATAGTCTGATCAAACAATAAACCTAAGCCAAAAACAATTAGTAATGTAGTTGGGATAGCAACCAGAACAACAGCTGCCGCTCTGACCGAAAGAAAGAGAAGTAATATCAAAGCTACTATCACTATCGATGTGATCAAATTTTTTGTTAACCCAAAAATTGCAGCTTCGGCAGTAGCACCATCATCACCAACAACCCTATACTCAAGATCAGAAAATTCTGCTTTAGATAAATTTTTATTGAGCTCTGAAAGCAAATCTCCAGTAACATCAGGAGCACTGTACCCCTCTATTTTTGACATCGCCAACATTAGTACTTCTCCACTATTTTTCTTATCTTTAAATATCACATAAGACCGATCACTCCCTGCACCCTCATACACTCGTGCCACATCACGCACTCTTACACCATTTTGAATAATTAAATCCCCTACTCCTACTAGGTCTGAGACAACACTATCAAAAACAACCTCAGTCACATAAAACTGATTTCTCACCCCTGACGAAACTATCCGCATCTGACTCTCTTGAAGAGTCCTTATAATATTCTCAAAGGAAATGTTGTTATCAGATAATTTCTGCAGATCAACCTCCACCACCAAAGAAGACTCATAACCACCAAGAACTTGAACATCGCTCAGACCCTCAACTGAACCAATCTTATGCGACAGAGAAACTACTTTTTGTCGTAGCTCAGAAATAGAAAGTATTTCAGAACCAAAAACTACCTGTAACACAGGAATAGTCTCCGGGTTAATCTCTAAAATCTGAAGCTGCGAAATATTGCCTCGAGCTAAATAACTATACTGATCAAGTTGTGATAACAAATCAAGCTTGGCTTTAACCGAGTCATAACCAACTTCGAAAATAACAGTAGTATTTATTACAGCACCATCACGAACCGTAGTAAAAACATCATCAACACCTTTTATTGTATTAATCCTCTCAACCAATTCATACACAATATGATCTACAACTCCAGATATTGTTGCACCTTCGTACGCAATAGACACAGCAAAAGCCGGTCTTATTATCTCAGGATTATATTGTTTTGGTGTAAGAAAAAAAGATACCAGACCAATAACTACAGATATGATTAGTAGCAATATCGACAAAGGTCTACTTAGAGCAAAGAAGTGACTTATCTTTCCTACTAAATTTATTTCAGGTAGTGACATAAAATTAAAAGGAAATACTATTAGTCGACAGTAATGGTATCGACTGTTTTTTATTAACCTTTATAAAATAGACATACCCATCATCGTACACAATATCCACACGAGCTTTTTCTTCTGTTTCATAAACAACATAAGAACCGTCAGCATCAAAATGCATATGTGTACGAGGAACTTGATAAACATCAGACAAACCATCTAGAGACAAATCTCCAGACAAACTAGTGCCGACAAAAATATCATTAATATCAATTAAAGAAATCACAACCTGACTAGACCCTGATTCAACAACACTACTGAACCTATCCACAAAACCAATTAATTCACCTTCTATAAAGAAGGACTGACCAATCTTTATTCCTGACAAAAATTGAGATGGTACTGTCACCATCACTTCTATCGCCTCAGACCCAACAAGCCTAAGCAAAGGTGTACCTGGTAAAACATATTCACCTTTGTTAACAAAAACTTTAGACACTACGCCAGCAAAGGGTGCGGTCACTTGAGACAAAGAACGCTCAGCTTGTGCAACAGCCTCAGTAGCACTTGCTAATATATCTGCTTGTAAAGCAATCTGTACAGAATATTCATACTGTAAATTTACCAACTCTTCATCAAGTACAGAAATCTTTATGTTTACGTCTTGAGACACCAGACCCTCTAGAACAGTATCAACTGTTTTTTGAAAGTTTGACCGAGCACCTATTAAAGACTGCTCTGCAGACAAAACTTTTTCTCGGTAATTTAAATATTCAGACTGATCACTGTCAGTAGAAACCGACGAATGTCTGTCGAAGATGTCATTCTCCCCTGTCGAAAAAATATAACCTAATGCTTCTAACTGATCTTGAGCCAAATCAGATATAGTCTGCACTTCTAAAAAAGTTAAGGATTCTTTAGATTTCATTAAGTTAAGAAGGAAAAGTAAGTCAACATCAGAATGAATACTACGACCCAATCCCCCCTGAAAGTAATTAGGTATTTTTCCATACAGATTAACTATCAACAAATCAAACACCTTTAAACCTGAAGCATCGAACAGGAAGCGGTTCTGGTTTACATAATTAAGTGAATCTATTGCAACTAAAATAGTTTGCTCTAGATTATTTAATACTAATTCGGTAGCTTCCGATATCCTATTATCATTACTATCATTCCTTAACAAAGCTATCTCTGATACTGAATAAGTTCGTACACCTGATTGCTTATTATAAATGTCTGAAACAGAAACATTTAATTCATTCTGAACTTCAGTCATTACACGCCCCTCGGTAGCTAAATGTAACTTTGCGTCACCTACAGGACTAGACTGACGAGTCAGCAGCTCACTTTTTGAAACAGCACTCCCTTCTTTTACCATAACGCCCACGACAACCCCTGATACTTCTGCAAAGACAACAGTACTATTAACAGCCTCTACCACCCCTGACACACGCAAAGGGACAGTAGTGGTACTTAAGTAGACTCCTACATCTTGAACACTCACCTCTTTTAAGACATTCACTTCTGCCTCAGTACTATTTATAAAAAAACCAATCAGTAATGAGGTTATTATTCCAGCAGTTACAGGAGCTGTTACTCTAAGATTTTTACTTGTCACATATTTCATGTATGGTACTATACCCCATAGGGTATAGTTTGTAAACAACTTTATTGGTTATTCATCTTTTACCTTATTGATTATGAAACAAAACACAAAACCACTCTTAGACAGATTAAGTAGGGCTGAGGGACAGATTCGAGCACTACGCCTAGCTTTAGAGGAGAATAAAATATCCGACTGTAAAGCTTTTATCTCACAAATTAAAGCTGCTCGTACTGCTCTTAAGAGCACTAGTGAACAATACGTCCTGCAACATATAAATGCTTGCCAAAAATTACCCAAAGCTGAACGTGAGGGACAGATTTCTGAAGCTTTAAAAGTATTATCAAGCGATTAAAAAATTTAATTTAAAACATCATGAACACTACAGCAAATACGAAGTAATACCGACGTGATCTTTTCAAAAAATACGATATTTCCGACCCTGTTACAGACGACACGATAGGATTATTTAAAAGCGCGGAGATGTAAAATCTTTACGACACATTAGTGGACCAAGGAATGAGAGCAGAAACTGATGCTCTTTTAGTCGGAGCGAATGTCGAAGATTTAAACATAAAAGATTTGCAAAACTTAGTCTTAATAACAGAGAATGAGGACATCTCCCAGTTTACAGAAACCTAACTCACGGATCATGAAATCATTTACGACCTTTCATAAAGCAATTAATAACCATAAATGAACCCTACACTCCTGTATACATTTCAAATGATGTCTATCTAGATATCATAAATAACGATCATGAGTCTGGTGAACCAAAAAAAATAAAGTGGTGTCGGAGGTTGGGATAAGAACAAAAAGTAAGTAGTCATTTTATAAATCTAACAACTTTAAATAAATAAAAACCGCCGAAGCGGTTTTTATTTATTTAATACTCTTTACTTGAATAGTTAAACGTGACTTTTTACGGTCGGCAGTATTACTTTTAATAACCCCTCTTTTAGCAGCCTTATCAATAGCTTTGTATGCTTTAGGCAAAAGCTCTTTTGCTTTTACAACATCACTATCAACAACTGCTTTTTGGATTGCTTTTTCAGCATCTTTCATTACGCGTTT
>CAZEUI010000002.1:0-26276 GCA_964515625.1 uncultured Candidatus Saccharibacteria bacterium | reverse complement strand
CGGCGAACATTAAATACTCGCTTACGCTCTGATTGACGGTGTGCTTTTTCAGCTCCTTTTGTAATTGGCATATATATACTTCAATAAAGTGTCACTACTGTACCGTAGGAGTGAGAAAAAGGCAAGCTCTTATCTATGGTATCCTTATAAAAAAATATTTATGATTAGAACTTTAAAGGGTAAAATTGAACAATCGGGCGATAACTGGCTAATTATAAATGTTCATGATGTTGGATTTTTAGTCAGTTGCCCTGTCATTTCTAGTCAAATTGAATCAGGACAAACTGTTACTTTACACACATATCTAGCCGTTAGAGAGACAGCCTTGGCGCTCTATGGCTTTGTCAGCCAAGGAGAATTAAGTATGTTCGAGTTGCTTCTTGGGATACCGAAAGTTGGACCGAAATCAGCCTTACAAATACTCTGCCTCGCCACCCCTACCCTTTTATCCGAAGCCGCTCAAAAGAACGATGCTGTTTACTTACAAAAATTATCTGGCATCGGTAAAAAAACCTGTGAAAATATTATTCAATATTTACAGAAAAAATTAGATAAACTTCCAGCAACAAATACTAGTCCTGACAGAAGTGATTTAAACCAGACACAAACAGACGCTATAGATGCACTTGTTTCACTAGGGTACGACACTACAGAATCTCGAAACACTATTCTGAAGATGTTTACAAAAGACTCAACAGTAAATTCCTTAGTCACACAAGCTCTCAAACAAATAAAATAATTGATTTAAAAAACCGCTCGAGAGTGATTTTTTAAACTCTTATATTTCTTCGTAATCTGGAACAACTTCTACGGTAATTTTTTTAGTAAATACTGAACTTGAAATACCTGCCGTAATATTATTTTCGGTACACCGTAAAATAAATTCACTTTTATTTTTAATAGGACCTGTGATGATGTGATCTATATAATTAGGACCTCCGTCATTTGTAACAAATGACTCATTCACTCCCCCAGGACCCCTCACATAGCAGTCCAACTCATAAGCAACATCAACATTCCAATCCAACCTCACAGACTGATCTTTTCTAATTATTTTTCTATCTACAGAAATATTCATTGGTGGCTGAGGCACAGCTAAATAAATTTGTTTACACTTGGTATTATTACTCAAATTAGTATTAGACTCTACTAAATTAGGAGAACCATCCAGATTAACCCTAGAACATATTTCATGAGAACCGAACATTATCCCATTAATAACCATATCTAATCCTGCAGATTCAGTGTCTGTACCTACAGGAACAGGCGCTGCTAAAGCCATGTCAAAACTACCAACTGACGAATTAATATCAGGAAGTGACCAGTCAGAATCAAGATTTAAAACCATCTTATATGAAACCCCACTATTTACATCAAGCTGCCCCGGACCAAAATTTTTAACAATAGTGAAGAAATTAATCCCATTATAAGAACCATCAACATGATCAACACCTGACGCCAAAATACTGAAATATGGATCACCAGCCGCTAAATCAACCAAAGGTATACAGAACCCGTTTACGTCAGGACCGTAGCCTGGTGGCGAGTCCACAGGCTGACCAAAGGCTCCTGGAAGAGACCCGTCATTTATACACTGACCACTAGCAACTATTGTCTCAGCACTGAGTGTTGAACTAAACGGAACGAAGACATTTACAGAACTGTCACTAACAACATTGTCTCCTCCCCTCTTACACTTAACAGAAAAAACTGTGCTCTTATTAATATTATTAGGAGAAAGTAATCCTATAGTTCCACTACCACCATGCCAAGTGTACACACTACCATCTGCCCTAGTTGCTCTAAAATCATAACAACTGGTTGTATTTTTAGAAATCCAAAACATTGGCACAGAGACACTAGTAACAACTGGGTTAACTTGCGCAGTATTTGTAAGACCATCAACTCCAAAAAATAATTTTACTATTCCACATTTTTCCCCATCTGCGGAAGTGTTACATTCAACAGTAATCAACTCCCCATCTGCAAGAGAGACCTCGTCGCCTATTTTTTTGTTAATAACAGTCCCGTGAGATGACCCACAAAACTGACCAGGAGAAGTCTGACTGTCGGTTAGATATGTACCGATCAACCCTTGATTCTCAGAATAAACTTTAAATTCCGACTCTCCATCATTCTCATCACAAACCTGTAGATATACATCAAAATTATCATCACCTAAAGGAAAATTAAATGGGAATACTATCTTATTACTACTAGCAGCTACAGAGTCATTATCAAGAAATTGTGGATTGCCAGCCAGCCGATTAAAACCTTCAACAAATGTTTTTGTGTTCCACATCTGCGAAGAGGTAATTTTAACAGCGTTAGCATAGAGACTTACTAATGGGTCTGGAGCAGACACAAGCGGGTCAATAGTCACAACAACTGTGTGTGCAGAAGCACTCCCGTTAGCAACTTCATCAGGATCACCGAAAAGTATATCGTATTCACGCTCACAGTACGCTGAGAATCGCGTAGAAGTCGATATTTTAACAGATTTCGTATACTCTCCATTACCCAAAATAGTAGCATTCCAACCAGAAAGAAAATATTGAGTATCGTCACTCAAATCACCTTCAGTACCGTTAATTTTATATGCCCTTAAATTACAATAGTTAGAATTTTCTCTATTTACTGTTAATACAACACCAGCAACCCCTGTTAGATTATCTTTATTAGCAGAATTTGGACTTGCAGAAATAGTAGTAGTTACAGGGGGCAGATCACTCCGATCCCAATCTTGAATAGAAACTACTCCACCTGGTGGTAATACAACAATCCTTATTATTTTACTATCAGACACAGCCGGGTACACAATACCAGCAACAGTCACTTCTGTTCGCGAACAAGTGACCTTAAAATCAGTTGTTGTAGAGATCTTAATATTTGTAAAATTATGATTAGTTCTCCAACTTTGTGTACCCCAACCAGGCGGATTTGAGTACTGAGTACCGTCTGCATAATAAGCTTTTTGTGAACAAGAAACGGCATGCTGAGAACTAAAACCAACATCAACCCATGCATATCCCCACAACTCACTTACAACAACAGTTGGGTAATCGTCTGACCAGATACTAACTTCTGGCATCTCGGGTGGCGGTGGATCAGTCACATTAAGTGTAATTTGAGCAGTCACCTCAGCTCCTATATCGTCGTTATAGCATGTAATGTAAAAAATGTTTGTCTCATCAATATACCGAGGATTACCGTCATAACGGATCCAGCCTCCTGTTCCATTTTTTCCAGCATAATCACTACCGTTTGTTTCAACAAAAATTACACCGGGTGCTGAACTTTTTTCTCTCCAAATATTTGAACAGCGGTTTGTGTTACTAGATGACCACCGCAAGACAACACTATCAAGCCTTCCTGTCAGCGCGTTAACAGTTAAATTATCACCCTGATCTATACTCACACTGACTGTAGGCTCATCCATATTAAGAACAACTTCTTCCACTACAGAGTCACAAGATAGAATATAACTAGCACTAATATCTTCTGGAGGGATACGCAACATCGTACCCGTAGAAGGTAATATTTCCGTATTAATAGTTTTTATAATAACAACTTCACCGTCTACTTTTTCTCCGATTGTACAGTTTTCAATGGGACCATCTACATGCCACCCAATAGTCACCTCTTCTCCGTTCACAATAACTGCTGAACCTGATGCCCCATTGATTGTAAGAGTTAGCACGGGAAAAACTGATGCTGATAATGACAACTGTGCTGACATAGCAAAAAGTGAGAATACGACACCACATAATATACAAATATTTCTTAAGTTAAAACCAATATTCTTAAATGACATAGACATAGACATAATTTACTGTAATTCATATTTTGATAACTCATCACTTTCTTCACCAGAACCCTTACTAGAACCGAGTCTTACCAACATTAAGTACATTAACAATAATGAAGAAAGGGTAATTCCAAAGTAAAACCAAAATGAATACGGTTCGTTATAGCTTTTTACATCCTCAACAAGAACATTCTCCTCCATGTAACAAAATTCATAATCTCCACAAGAAAAAGACTGAGTTATCGTCTGAACAAGAGATAAAGAGTTGATTATAACATTTTCTCTTTCTGACTCAGAATTACTAACTATCTGCGAGGGGAATCTTTGGTGAAAAAGACCTATCGATAAGTCAAAATCATCCAGACTGTCTGGCGATGTAAAACTAAAATAATTATCAGTTCCAACATTAGTACTTATTTTTCTATGCCTCATCACTAAACCTAAATCTTCTGTCAAAGTCATCTCGAGAACTAAAGGTTCAAGGAATTTATTAGTATCTTTATTCTTTCCGACATAATTTACACAAGTCACAACCTTTCCTTTTGCCAATAATGGATATGAAGTTAATCCTATTTTTGACAAATATGGCCATGATCCTTCTGGTTGCTTTTCCCCAACCTGAACTGGTGTCGACACTATGGGATTAAGCACCCCCTCCCCAACCAAGGTGGCATATATTGTATAAAAACCAGACATTGTTTGGACACTTTGTAAAACAACCTTTCTCTTGTCAGTCGGAACCAACAACATCTTATCTACCTTACTCACCCAAATAGCTGCACCTAAAGGCACATCACCTAAAGCAATAACACTTAAGACCGAGTGGTCACGCAATACATAGTCTGCTTTATTAGTAGTAATAATATCTGCATATATCACACCTTTAGATAAACGATTTTCATCTAAAGATATATCTATATCGACAGTATTTTTACTGACAGTATTTTTGTAAAAATTAGTAAACGTTGTTTCTATACCACCATTCATCACATGACCTAAAACCGTAACAGCATCACCTTGTACAGCAAAAATTTTTATCAAATGCTCTCCAGCAGGAAGAACTGACATATCAATCTCAATAGGCAACTTTATACTCATGCCGGAGTTAATCTGGTAAATGTCCGACAATAAAGACCAGTGAGAAGGTTTTGTGTCTAAAGATGTTTCATAAACAGCAACTGCTATCCTTACATCACCAAACGTATAGTTAGTATCGTTAGTAATGACCACTGATTGAGAAAAAATATCCCCCACCTGAAGACTGCCATCCGTCCCCTCAAAGTAAACACTGACAAAACCTTGGATAGGACAAACTAAATCTTGATCATTGTCTACCTGAGCATTTGCAGGCTGTAGCAAAAAAAACATCGTCGTAATACAAACCATTAGCACAGTGAGGAGCTGAACAAACGTAGCTGTATTTTTTTTCATGACCATAATTTGCATATATCAATATAGAGAAATTATTACTTAAGTATATAATACTTAATTTTCCACAACTTATCCTAACGTTGTACACACCGTACGTGCAATACTAATGAAAAAGCTTTATAATCAAGACCTCTATGGACACTTTTAGACACTTGCTTAAGAAACTAATCCCTAGGTTATTATTCACAGCTATTCAGCCCCACTACCACTACTTACTAGCTTATTGGGGAGCCGTAAAATATGCCCACCCTTCAAAAGAAATTACTGTTATCGCTGTCACGGGGACTAAAGGAAAATCTTCAACAACAGAGATCCTTAGTCATGTATTAAGATCTGACGGAAAAAAAGTAGCATCACTGTCAACAATCCAATTTTCTATCGATAGAAAAACGGAAAAGAATTTATTTAAAATGACTATGCCTGGACGATTTTTTGTCCAAAAGTTCCTACGTGATGCTGTTACAAGTAAATGCGAATACGCTGTAATAGAGATGACTTCAGAAGGAGCAAAACAGTTCCGACACCTCTTTATTGACATAGATGCTCTTATTTTTACAAATCTTACTCCAGAACATATAGAGTCACACGGCTCATTTGAAAAATATAAAGCTGCTAAATTATCAATCGCTGAAGCAGTTTCTAACTCTAAAAAAAGACCTCGCCACGTAGTAGCTAACGTTGATAATGATCACGGTTCTGATTTCCTAAACTTCGAGGTAGAAAATAAACTCCCTTACTCTCTCAAAGACCTTACTTTATACACACTTCACAGAGACAGCATTAGCCTAACCTTTAACAACTTCACAGTACGAGTACCTTTGGTAGGATTATTTAATGTCTACAATACATTAGCAGTAATTACACTAGCAAGGTCTCTCAATATTTCTTTAGACTCTATTCAAAAATCTCTAAACAGCCTCCCTCCACTCAAAGGTAGGGTTGAACATTTTAAGTCACCATTAGACTCGCCGAAGAAAATAACTGTTGTTGTAGATTATGCTCACACTCCAGATTCTCTAACTCAGCTCTATGAAGCTTTTCCTGACAAATATAAAGTTTGTGTTTTAGGAAACACTGGTGGTGGAAGAGACACTTGGAAACGTCCTGAAATGGGTGCGATTGCTGAACAGTACTGCAACAAAATAATCCTCACTAATGAAGACCCTTATGATGACGACCCTAAAAAAATAGTCACTGACATGAAAGACGGCATGAGTGCAAAATCCCCTGTCTCAATCATTATGGATAGGTACGAAGCAATTCAGAAAGCGATTCAACTTACACCTAAAGACGGTTATGTAATCATATCTGGCAAAGGTACAGACCCTTACATAATGGGTCCAGATAACACAAAAACTGCTTGGAGTGATTCCGAGACTGTTCAAGAATTATTATCTAAGCAAAATACTAATCTTAAGGAGTAAGACCATGGTACAAAATAATTCCTGTTGCAACAGATACATTTAAAGATTCTTTTGTACCAAGCATCGGTATCTCGACAATAAAATCAACCCTATCAGAAGCCTCATTACTAACACCATCAACTTCATTACCCATAATATAAGCGACTTTTTCAGGCACTACAAAGTCAAGAAGTGACACAGACTTAACATCTTGTTCTACCACAATAATCTCAAATCCCTCTTCTTGAAGTCTACTTATGACAGAAACAATATCATTAGACTGTTCCCATTCAATTTCCTGACTAGCACCCAGCGAAGTTTTTCTAATTTCAGATTGAATTCTTCCAAACCTATCGAGGGGTGAAGGTGTATATCCTACTAAATATATCTTAGAAACCCCTGCCCCATCAGCAGTCCTAAAGATTGCACCTACATTATAAGCGCTACGAATATTTTCTAAGATTAGAATTTTCATAGAATCAGACTACCAAATAGACAATAAAAAAGCGAGAATACATTTGATTTTAAAATTCACCATGTTATAGTTTTTGCACTTAACCCAAAAAGGTTAAAAAGTTTAAATCCGCCTTTAGCTCAGATGGTAGAGCGGCTCCCTTTTAAGGAGATGGTCCAAGGTTCGAGCCCTTGAAGGCGGACAATTATAAAAACGAAAGTAGAACCTATTAAAAAAGACTGATAATCAACTCAGTCTAAATACTTAATTTAAAAACCCTCTTCGCAAAACTTTTTAAGAGTCATAGGCAGACTTGCTAATTGCCGACCGTGCAACCTGCTAGAGTAACCCTCACAGACAGTAAAAGGCTCTAAACTTTCAACAACATCACATTCATTCACCCCCTTACAAGAAATGCAGTTTTCATAACAATCTCCTCTGTAGATTTCAAAATAACTTTCAACCCATTTTTGACCAGTACACTTTCCGCCACCGATTCTGTGAGGAAATCTATAATCATCACACCAGCATGTTACTTGTAAAGCTTTCTTTTTTCATCTATGTCTCCTATGCAAAATCTTATTTAAGTATATATAATCTGTAAAGATGTCCATTTACCATAAATTATCACATCATGAGAACCCACTGCTCTAATGCTCCCCCCATATTTCTTAAACCAGAGTGACCATCATGATACAGCTCCAACAAGGACTGAGACAAACTATCAACCTCCTTATCAGAAAATTTTACCAACGCCCTCTTGGATTTACTGTAAGGAAAATCTTTCACCCCTGCCTCACTTGCCGAGTTTGTTATCGCTGCCAGTCTCAAAGATTTTAGTTGCCACCATAATATCCCAACAATCTCTTCATCTCTAGAACCTGACAATCTTGCCTCTTGCAAAAGTATCCACAACCTTCTTTTGTCTTTATTAGCAAGAGCCTCTGCTAAAGAAAATGTGTTAAATCTTATTTTTTTATCTAAAGAAAACTCCTCCATTTTGACAGAGAATTTTGTATATTTCTTTTTTGCAGGTGCTAGTAAAACCCCTTCTAGAATAATAAAAGTATTACTTGACTCAGCTAGGTCTGCAAGATACCTTTGTACAGCTTCAGCAAAATCAGCATTGTCGGATGGTGTGTCGAACAAAAACCACTCTTCACCGCCAAACAACGAGGATGCTCCCAGCATACCTAACACCTGACCCTCTTGATATTCAGAGGCTGAGACAGTTGTTAACGTAGCGTCCTTAGGCATACTTTCATCAACACAAGAAGTCACTCTGTCTCGCACTGATTTTCTGTCTGACCCAAAAAAAACTTGGTACATATTTTATTTCAAAAGATCTTTAATTGTTGTCGACTTTAAATCACGCCAATTGTCTCCTATTTTTATATCAGCATTTACAGGAACCCCTTTCGTCTTATTCTCTGTCAAAACACTAGTCATAATCTTCATAATATTTGGAACAGACTCTTTAATCTTATCTTCCCTAATTTCAAAAATTAATTCATCATGAACCTGTAATAGCATTCTTACATCTTCAGAAAGTTTTTCTTTTTTGATATACGAAAATATCTGCACCATAGCAATACGAATCATGTCTGCTTGTGAACCCTGAATTGGAGCATTGACTGCCATCCTTTCTGCTTGAGCCCTGATAAAAGGAACTGTTGAAGAAATTCCAGGAAAATAACGTCGACGACCAAATATTGTCTCTGTGTACCCATGCTCCAAAGCGAAAGTTTTTGTTTCCTCCAAGTACTCAGCAAGCCTTGTAAAGGTATTAAAATAAGCATTTAAGAATTCTTGTGCCTCTCCCCTTGTTGTTTCTGATCCGAGATTTTTTCGCAAAGAATTCACACCCATACCGTAAAGGATACCGAAGTTTATAACCTTAGCTTTCCTTCTCATGTCTGAAGTAACATTTTTAGGCTCAACTTTAAACACACGGGAAGCAACTCCAGCATGAACATCTTCTCCTCGCTTAAAGATGTCCATCATACTTTCATCTTGTGACAAAATAGCAGCTATCCGCAACTCCACTTGAGAGTAATCTATAGCGACTAGAAGATATCCTTTTTCTGCTACAAAAGCCTTACGAACAGCTTGACCTTCCTCACTTCGAGCAGGAATATTTTGCAGATTAGGATCTCGACTCGCCATCCTCCCGGTAGTTGTTCCCGTCTGCATGAGAGAGGAATGCAACTTCCCATCCTCACCTACTAAATCGGGAAGATTGTCTATATATGTAGACACTAATTTCTGCAACTCACGGTAACGTAAAATCTCTTCAATAATTGGATGCTCTTCACGGAGCTTCTCTAGCTCAGATTCTTTAGTAGACCTTTGTCCACCAGCTGTCTTTTTTGCATTCTTTGGCTTAAGACCAAGAGTGTCAAACAAAATTACTCCGAGTTGCTTTGGGGAATTTAAATTAAATTCGGAACCAGCAAGATCGTAAATTCTTTTTTCTAATCCTGTTAATTCCTTATGGAATTTTACAGACAAGACTTTTAAATATTTTACATCAAGTAAAACGCCCTGCTCTTTCATCTGAGCAACAACTTCAATCAGTGGTAGTTCAATCTCCTCATAAATCTTCCACAAACCTTCAGCTTTAACTTTAACCTCCAAACCACTCAATGTCTCTTCCCATGTAGTGACCTGTAAAAAAGACCGTCCATATTCTATAATGTCATTATAGTCAGCATTAGTCCTTTCACTCTCTAAGAGCCACAGCAAGGTAGATGCTTTCTGAATCTCAGTCAGAGAAATTTTATCAGCCTCAGCTTCATCATCAACTAGAGTAATATTGAACAGTTTATTAATCCGGTCGGTCATATTCCTAAAACCTAATTCACTGAATAAATTAGTAATTTTTTCAGTATCAGAATGAGCCTTCCACTCTGCTGAATCTAAATCAAATGAATCAATTGCATCGACCCTTATTGTAGCCAGCATTTTTGAAAACTGAGCATCTTCTTCACCATCTTTCAGTAATCCGATAATCCGAGGTTTGATACCAACATCTAAAAAAACCTGTTCATTTTTGGCTAATTTTTTATAAATCTTATCTATTGAGCCAAAATTAGTAATTAATGTAGTTGCTGTTTTTTCTCCAATACCAACGATACCTGGAATGTTATCAGAAGGATCTCCACGTAAACCTTTAAAGTCAGGAACCAATTTTGGACCAAAGCCAAAACGATCTTTTACACCCTGCTCATCGTAAACAATAGTATCTTTAATTCCCCTCTTCAAGGTAAATACTTGCACACGTTTTTTATCAACACACTGCAGAGTATCCATATCTCCAGAAGCAATCACTACCTTCAAATCTTTCTGATCGGCTGTTAAATACGCAATCGTTCCAAGCAAATCATCAGCCTCAAAACCTTCCTTTTCAAAAATAGGAATCCCAAAAGAATGAAAGATGTCACGCGAACGAATAATCTGCTTAACCAAAGCTTCATCTGTTTTTGAGCGTCCAGCCTTGTAACCATCAAATGCTTCATGCCTGTAGGTTGGCTTTGGCAAATCATAACAAGCGGCAATATACTGAGGTTTGAAGTCTTCAATAATTCGCAAGAGCATTGTTACAACTCCATACAAAGCACCAGTAGGCTCTCCCGACGGTGACGTAAAATCAGGCAATGCGTGATATGCCCGATGTAAAATTGCGTGAGTATCTAATAAAACGAGAGTGGTTATTTTTTCTTTAGCCATAAGTAAGTGACAGTATACTTGTTTTTAACTTCTGACACTACTTTTATTCTCTAAAAGACATAGTCAACACTCTTTCTTCCTCTTTCTTGTTCTCAATTTTTATCCACAAACTCTTTTCTGGAATTATAGAAGAAATTATTTCTGGCCATTCGATACAAATAATATTTCGAGGTTGCTTAAATACATCAACAAAACCTAAAGGTGACACTTCGGACTCTGACTCAAACCTGTAAGTATCAATATGAACAAGTTTATCAAAATACTCATGAGACAAATCGTATTGCTTCATGATTGCGAAGGTGGGACTTGTAACCTCCTCCTCTACATCTAAGTCTTTGGCCAACATCTGAGTAAAAGTAGTTTTCCCTACACCTAAATCACCTTGTAAAGCAATAACTAAATTTGTCAAACCACTATCTTTGTACCAGATTAAAATATCAACAATAACCTCACTAAATTCACCAGGGTTATCTATTTTATATTTATTATTCACAACAATACTATACCAATCTAAACATTCGACGTAAACCGCTACAAAATCATGTTATTATTTTATTAATATGCTTAAATTTGATGACAAATACTCCAACACAAAACTAAACAATCTCTATATTCAAGAAGAAGAGAAAGCTATTCAAGCAAGAGCACTGCAAATAGGTTTTGAGTACATAAACTTAGAAGGTCAATCCCTTAATCCGGAAGCTATAGCTGCTATTCCAGAACAAAAATCTAAGGATGTAGAACTAGTAGGCTTTAGATTAAACAGGAACATTCTCTCAGTCGCAGCAAAAGACCCAACAAGCCCTAAGTCGCAAAAATTCCTACAAAAACTTCTAGATCAAAAATATGAGTTGAAAGTATATATTTGTTCTACTGTCAGTCTGGAACATGTATGGAAACGATACCAAGACATAACCAGTTCCTTATCAAAGAAAAAAGGGGTTTTTGATATGGATGAAGAAGACATTTCTAGATTAATCAGTCACATCAAAAGAAAAGAAGATGTTACTAAACTTCTTGAAAATATAAAGAGTATTAACAGCTCTAGGAGGGTCACTGAAACACTTGAACTAATTTTTGCAGGAGGACTTGCTCTTAGAGCATCCGATGTTCATATCGAACCAGAAAAATCTGCAGTCCGATTACGCTACAGATTTGATGGAGTACTTCACGATATTATTGATATCGACTCCAGTATTTACAAAAGAATACTTTCGCGACTCAAACTACTTTCAGGAATGATTCTCAACTCTCACAAGGAAGCTCAAGACGGTCGGTTTACCTTTAATGCCTCAGACAGATTGGTAGAAGTTAGATCATCTATTATCCCTGGTGCTATTGGCGAGTCTATTGTAATGCGTCTTCTTGACCCTTCTTCTGCAAGTTTTAATATTGACAAAATAAACCTTAACCCACACATCGAAGCTGTCATTAGGCGTGAGATCAAAAAACCTAACGGCTTAATCATCACAACAGGACCTACAGGATCAGGTAAAACAACTGCTTTGTATTCATTCTTACAAGAAACTCACAATGAAGGAGTCAAGATTATTACTATTGAAAATCCTGTTGAATATAAACTTGAAGGAATTGTTCAGACACAAACTGGTGACGACTACACATTTTCTTCAGGACTACGAGCAGTCTTGCGACAAGATCCTGATATTATAATGGTTGGTGAAATCAGAGACCATGAGGTTGCAGAAACAGCTATCCATGCAGCACAAACTGGACACTTAGTATTTAGCACGCTCCACACAAACAGTGCTATTGCAGGATTCCCTAGACTAATGGACCTAGGGGTTGACCCGAGAGTAATGGGAAGCTCTATTAATCTCATCATTGGACAGCGTCTTATTCGATTACTGTGTCCTGATTGCAAAAAATCTTACCAAGCATCTCCTGAAGAAATGAACCTAATTAAGTACGTAATGAATAAACACCCTTTTCCAACAAAAATCACCGATACTATCACTCTTTACAAAAAAGGCAGCTGCAACTTATGTGGTAAAACGGGATTTAAAGGTCGGGTTGGTATTTTTGAAGGAGTGTTGATGACTGATGAAGTAGAAGAAGTAATAATTAGAGACCCGAGAGAACACCTGATTGCCAAGGCTGCAAAATCACAAAACATCCCCAACTTGATTGAAGACGGGATAGATAAAATACTCAAAGGAACTTCCTCTTTAAAAGAACTTGAGAGAGTTGTTGAACTCCCCTACCAAAAAGCAAACGCTGTTCCCACTGTCGAAAAAAAATCACCAGCCCTTAGTGAGGATGATAATTTTCTGTCACATATCGTTTAAAAAAATGCACTGGAGAAGTTAAATGAATTATGGTCAATACTGTTCCTTAGTAAATTATGATACTGTCTGAACAGATGAAGTTAATTCCAGAATATAACTCTCTAAGCAAGGCTTCCGCATTGAAAGTGAATACCGCGCTAAGGAAGCTTATCGCATCCTCACTCAAGGTGAGCGCCATAAACTACTCGCAACGTATCCAAGTTGCTTAGAGAGTTATCGTCTGGAATGATTAAAAGAACATATGACAGAACTTGTCATATCGAGAACAACCAATTACCAGCTATACTAGCATAAATTATTTTTTTGTCAACACCTTTGTGCTGTTTTAATTATATCTGCTTTTTAAAGAAGGATAATTTAGATTCTAAAAGCTATTTTTGTTATAATATATTAAACATTATATGTCTGATAAAAAAATTACACGTGATGACCTAGGAGGACTCGACCGCACATTACGTCCGGATACTTGGGATGAGTATATTGGTCAGGTTAAAATAAAAAAGAATCTCGATATCCTCCTTACGGCAGCTAAAGAGCGTGGTCATGCAGCAGAGCATATTTTACTTTACGGACCACCAGGACTCGGAAAAACCACCCTAGCAAACCTTGTATCTAAAACACTTGGTACTAATATGAAGATAACTTCAGGACCAGCGATTGAAAGAGTTGGAGATTTAGCGGCAATCCTCACAAACCTTTCTCCTGGTGACGTGTTGTTCATTGACGAGATACACCGACTTTCTAAAAGTATTGAAGAAGTACTTTACCCAGCTATGGAATCAGGAGTACTTGATATTATAATTGGCAAAGGACCTTCAGCTCGCACAGTACAACTTGAACTGCCCCCATTCACAATGGTGGCAGCAACTACAAGAATCTCACTTCTCTCCTCTCCTCTTCGCTCACGTTTTTCAGGAGGAACCTTCCGTCTAGAATTTTATGAAGATGAAGAAATTGCCACAATATTAAAACGTTCAGCCAACTTATTAGGAATGAAAGCTACTGATGATATTTTTGAAAGAATCTCAAAACGTTGTAGAGCCACCCCTCGAACAGCAAACTACTTACTAAAACGATGTAGAGATTTGGCTCAAATAGAAGGTGGTGACTTAACCAACGAAATAGTAGACAGAACTTTTGATTTACTTGAGATCGATAATCTCGGATTAACAAAACCTGACCGCGTAGTCTTAGAGGTTATCATAGATAAATTTAATGGCGGTCCTGTAGGACTAAATACTATCGCAGCAGCAACCGGAGAAGAATCGTCGACTATTGAAGATGTTATAGAACCCTACCTGATCCGACATGGTCTGCTTGAACGCACTCCGAGAGGTCGGGTTACGAGTCCTGAAGCATACGCACATCTACAGAAAATTATTTAATAGTAACCAACTTAATATTATGTCAGGTCACAACAAATGGTCAAAAATTAAACATAAAAAAGGAGCTACTGATGCGCAAAGAAGCAAACTTTTTTCTAAACATTCTTCTTTAATCACGATGGAGGTAAAAAAGAATAACGGCGAAACAACTTCATCATCAGTTTTAGCTTGTATAGAACGAGCTAAAAAAGACTCCATGCCGAAAGATGTTATTGAGCGAGCTTTAGCAAAAGGGTCTGGAGATGATGGATCAACTTTAGAAGAAGTTATGTATGAAGGATATGGACCTGGCGGCGTAGCAATGATTATTCAAGCTGTAACAGACAACCATAATCGCACAACTCCTGAAATTAGACATGCTTTTTCTAAGGCTGGACTAGAACTAGGAGCTCCCGGTTCATCAGCTTGGGCTTTTACAAAAACGTCAGACATCTATACTCCGAACACTCCGATAGAACTTGATGATGCGACAGGAGAGAAGCTGGCAGACTTTATTGAGAAATTAGAAGAGCTTGATGATATCACCCACATCTACACCTCAGCTGACTCTCATGAATAAAATATGAGAGTAATTAGTGTTGACCCTGGATACGACAGACTCGGCGTAGCTGTTATGGAACTTGAAGATGGATCAGAAAAACTAATCTACTCAACATGTATTGAGACCGATAAAAAACGAACTCTTAATGAACGGTTATTTTTCATAGGAAATACTTTTGAAGAAATACTAAAAACTTACTCCCCTACAACACTCGGAATAGAAACTTTATTTTCAAACAAAAACCTAAAAACTGTAATGGGCGTAGCTCAATCAAGAGGTGTAATTATCCACCTATCTCAAACATACAATTGTGAGATTTATGAGTTTGGACCACAGACAATAAAGATAGCTGTCACTGGTTACGGGAAGAGTAATAAAGGTGCTGTGATAGACATGGTAAAAAGACTAGTCCCTTCTTCGCCTGTTAAAGCTCTCGATGATGAATACGATGCGATCGCCGTTGGCATAACCTGCCTTGCACATTACGGACGAACACAGTAGAATCGTGCGATCAATAAAGTATTTACATATTTTATTATTGATTAAAACACACATAATATAATTATGACCTACCTTCAAACAGACAATGTCGACAAGCCTGAAGATATGATAGAAGAAGATATGATAGAAGAAGAACTACTAGATGATGTTGAGGAAGACCCTGAAGAAGAAAAAGATTCAGAAGACATGTCTGGTTTTAACCACGACAACACAGAAGGTGTTGGCAAGGAAGAGGAAGAGCCTGAAGATGCAGATGTTGATGATGTTGACCATGACAACTTTGATGATGTTGATGATATGTAATAAAAACAGACACCTCGGTGTCTGTTTTTATTACATAAACATTAACTAAAACTAATTTTACAAAAGAACACTTCTTTTCTTTATTGTTTATTTTTGATAAGGTAAAAACAAGACTAACATTCCACAACTTTAGATATTTTAAGTCGAGCAAAATAAAGTCTAAATAACGCAGTTAAACAACATCAACAATCACTATGAATGACTCATGCTAGTATTGTTTATATAACTATATATTATGAAAATAAGCACTTGGTTTCGTAAAAATTGGAAAGATATCTTGATAGATTTAACAATCTTCAGCTTCTCTCTTATTATTATTTCAGCAGCAGGTCTATTGTTCTGGATATCAACACTAGAAATACCAGACCTCTCCACTTTTGAAGACAGGAAGGTTTTACAATCGACAAAAATATATGATAGGACAGGCGAGTTTTTATTATATGATCTAAATCAAGATGTACGTCGCACTATTATCAACTTTGATCAAATGTCAGAGCATGTTAAAGATGCAACAGTCGCTATTGAAGACGATCAGTTTTACAGCCATATAGGCATTGATTTCATGGCTATACTTCGAGCAGTAATCACCAATATCCAACAAGGAGGATTATTGAGCGGACAAGGAGGTTCAACAATCACCCAACAAGTAATTAAGAACTCTTTGTTAGACCGTGACAAAAAAATAAGCAGAAAAGTCAAAGAGGCTATTTTAGCTATCAAACTAGAGAGAATGATGAGTAAGGAAGATATTTTACAAATCTATCTAAACGAAGCTCCTTACGGTGGAACCATTTACGGCACGGAGGAGGCATCGTTAGCTTTTTTTGGAAAAAAGAATATTGAAATAAATTTAGCTGAAGCCGCTTATCTTGCAGCCATCCCTCAAGCCCCAACTTATTTATCACCCTACGGAAACAATAAAAAAGATCTTGATAAACGACAGCGATTAGTATTAGGCAGAATGAGGATCAACGGATTTATTACCATAGATGAGTATCAGGAAGCAAAGAATATTGAGGTTGAATTCCAACCTCAAGCGGTCACCGGAATACGAGCACCCCACTTCGTTATGTATGTCGTTGAACAACTGGCTGAGCGTTTTGGAGAAGAAAGGATGGCAGAACAAGGTTTCAAAGTCATAACTACCCTAGATTGGGGACTACAAAAAGAAGCAGAACGTATTGTGGCAGAAAGAACAGCTTTCAATACTATTAAATTTAATGCTACTAACGCTGGACTGATTGCTACAGACCCAAAAACAGGAGATCTTTTGGTAATGGTTGGATCTAGAGATTATTTCAGTGACGAGATCGAAGGAAACTTTAATGTTACATTATCATCCCGACAGCCTGGATCTTCTATCAAACCTTTTGTTTATGCAGCAGCTTTCCAAAAAGGATACTTACCTGCAACAGTACTGTTCGATGTAGCAACACAATTTTCACCACAATGCAGCCCTGATAGCCAAAGCTCTGAATCACCATGTTACGCACCTAACAACTACAATCATAAGTTTGTAGGACCCGTCAGTATGCGTAATGCTCTTGCTCGTTCTCTCAATATACCTGCTGTAAAAACATTATATTTAGTAGGGCTGAAAGATACTCTTAAATTTACTTCTGAAATGGGATTATCTACACTTAACGACCCTGACCGATATGGATTAACCTTAGTATTAGGCGGTGGTGAAGTAAAATTGATAGACATGACATATGCTTATGGAGTATTCGCTAATAGTGGAATCAAGGTAGAGCCTCGAACAGTCCTTAAGATTGAAGATAGTCATGGAAATATCATAGAAGAAGCTGAAGTTAAAACCAGCCGCGTACTGGATGAAAATATTGCCAATATGATAAGTGATGTTTTATCAGACAATATAGCAAGGACTCCTCTTTGGGGATCAAACTCACTTATTCACTTTAGAGATAGAGATGTTGCTGCAAAATCAGGAAGTACGAATAATTTGCGTGACGCCTGGATAATGGGATATACACCGAACCTTGCTGTCGGATCTTGGGTTGGAAATAATAATAATGATTCAATGGGTGGCGGACTTTCCGGACTTATCACCACCCCGATGTGGAGAGAATTTATGGACGTTGCTTTAACAAAAATACCAGACGAGAAATTTACAAAACCGGAATACAACACACAAGGAATAAAACCCGTTCTGCGTGGTGAGTATATAGACACACGAATGTTGCTAGAAAGCATGAATAACGCAAACACTGACAAACCAAAACTTGATGTCAGCGCAATATACAACAACATCCACTCAATACTTCATTTTGTTGACAGAACAAACCCTTCAGGGGGTTACCCTGCCAACCCTGCTAACGACCCTCAATATGAAAACTGGGAGTATGGTGTACAAAACTGGAACAAAGAAACCTTCGGATTACTCCTACAATCTCAAGCAGAACCTACAGAAGAAGAACCTTCCACAGAAATAGAAACTTCTCGAACCTCAAGAAGTCGAAGAGACCGAAACTAACGGATTATTTTAGGAGTAGTATCTTTACCAAGTCTCTCTTCCAAAATCTTTAATATCTCCGAGTAATGAAACTTCAGCTCAGACTTTAATAAACTTGGAATACGCACAGACAAAGTCCTTGTTGAAACAACATAAGTCATCTGATCTATAGAAATAGGATATTTAAAAACTTCAGCAATAACAGCCACACAAACTTTCTCAACAGAAGCTTGTGGTGGCTTTATTAATTTTCGATACTTTTCAAAAAGATCACCAACCTTCTTCATTTTTTTTGGAACAGCATACTCTTCCATAAAACTACTTATTCATTGGCATCACAAGATATCGCAAACTCTTATCTGTCACTCCCTGAAGAATCATAGCTCTACCAATTCCTGCAAAACTTAACTTTACAGAATCATCAGAAATATGAGAAAGAGGATCCATTATGTATTGTTGATTAAAACTAAGAGTCAATTCCTCCCCTTCCATCTGAGCCCTGATAGTATCTGTCGTATGTCCCACTTCATTATTCTGGGAAGATATCGTGATATTATTTTCAGCAAGAACTAGTGACACTTGTCTAAATTTATTTAAAAATATATTTGTTTTTTTGAAAGAACGTAATAAATCCTCTTTCAAAACAACAACATGTGTTACAAACTCCTTAGGAATAATTTGTTCATAATCAGGAAAACTCCCAGTCACTAATCGTGATGATATATACACTCCACAAGAAAATCTTAGAGCACATTGATTTTCACTAACTATAAAAACAGGGTCTTCTTCTAGACTGTCGCAAACGCGGGCTAACTCTAAAATATTCTTCTGAGGAATCATGACTGACTGGTCAAATACTAGACCTTTTTGAGAAACAGTCTTTTCCATCAACCTAAATGAGTCTGTTGCTACGAAGGTCAAGGAATGCTCTTTCTTTTGCTGAATAAACACACTACCTAACTCAGGCTTGATAGATGTCTGAGAAGCCGAAAATGCCACACTCTTGATACCATAAGCAAACAATGAACCTTGTATAGATAATTCCTCTCCTTGCAGCTGACTAAGGCTAGGGAAGTCATCTACGGCAAAAGTTTTGATTGAAGTACTTGTACCAGCTGTTTCAAGCAATAAGACTTGATCTTCAGTTCTTAAGGTTATCTCTTTTTGTGAAATAAACTGAATACTTTGTGTGAAAATTTGAGCAGGCACTGCCACAACACCCTCTTCAGTAACAGTCCCAGTTAACGGTACTTCAATACTGATTTCTAAGTTAGTTGCTTGTAGTGTGATTGTGTCTGACTTCACTTCTATCTTTACACATTGCAGTATCGGTAATGTTGTATGCTTGGTGCTTATTCGTCCGACAAGCTCAAGTGCTTTAGTTAATTGTATGTGGGGGATAGTTATCTCCATATTTTTATTATAATCTATTTTACTCCTTATTATTAGTGGTGTGGAAAAGTGGAAAAGACGATTCTATGGTTGCTGGGTAAGATTCGTTTAAGAGAGAGTTTTTTAGCAACAGTGTTCATTGTCTGTGAATTGCTATGGATACTTCTGGGGATAGTCGTTATTTGCTTATTTTAACACCTTGTGCCGAGCTTGCTTATACTATTGTTGTCCAGAAGTAACTCCCCTCTTTTTATAGTCTGATCCCCAGCTTCTTAACAGGAGAAAGGAGAGGTGTCCCCTTTACAATTTACTTTTACCAAAAGTGTAGAAGGTGCTCGTTGTAATAATAGTGTCTCTGCTCACACTGTTTTCCTATTCTCTGGGTTAGGGATAGCTTTCTACATTGTACCAAAAAACACTGAATATACAGTGTTTCGTATGTAAGTGCTTTTTACTTTAGTAATAAGCGAACTTGAGTAATTTCTTCCTCCAGCTCACTATTCCCTTTTAGTTCATTCTTGATTTTTTCACAAGAGTGAATGACTGTTGTATGATCCCTTCCACCCATTTTCTTACCAATAGCAGGATAAGAGATATGGAAGTCTTCTCTTAAGATATACATGATTATCTGCCTCGGCTTTACGACTTCTTTTCGTCTAGTTTTTTCGTAAATACTGGCTTGATCGATATCGTAATAACGGGATACTTTTTCGACAACGTCAGGGATGGCTAGGGTTTTTCTTGGTCGAGAACTATTTTTAATGATAGTTCTAACTTCCTCAATAGACAGAGTTCTTCCTAGTAATTGAGATTGGCACATAATCGTATTAAGCGCACCCTCTAGTTCTCGTACATTACCCTCGATACTTTTTGCTAGATGTTCAACAACTTCATCATTCAAAACAATACTGTTCTGAGCTGACTTAGCTCTCAAGATGGCTGCACGTGACTCAAGGTCTGGTGCAGGTAGATCGACAATCATCCCTTGTGCAAAACGAGACTGAAGCCTTTCCTCCATTCCGTTTAATAAAGCTGGGTGTTGATCACTAGAGAAAACAATTTGTTTATTGTTGTCATGAAGAGCATTGAAGAGGTGGAAGAGTTCTTCTTGCGTCTTTTCTTTAGTAGCAAGGAACTGAACGTCGTCCATAATAAGAACATCATATTGACGGTATTTATCTTTAAAGTTGTTTGCACTACCACTTTGTAGGGAATTGAAGTAATCAACAGCAAACCTTTCACTTGTAACATAAAATATCTTCTTTCCTGTTTTTTTGATCTGGTTCCCCACTGCTTGGATGAGGTGAGTTTTACCGTGTCCAGTTTTACCATAGATAAAAAGTGGATTGTATGTGATGCCAGGCTTCTCACTAACAGTCTTAGCTGCAGCATGTGCAAGTGCATTATATGGACCAACTACAAAGTTTTCGAAGGAGTATTTGGGATTAAGGTTATCAGTCTTGTTTACATAATAATCCTCTAAAGGAATGGCTGCATTAACAGTTTGGTTTTTGTTTGATTCTTGTTTTTTCTCGTTACGTTGAGCAACAGTGTATTCGATACTTCTCACGTGAGGTGTTAATTCTCGAAGAGTCTTAAGTGTCATTGTATGAAACTTGTCATGAAGCCAATCTTTTACAAAAACACTTGGTACACCAATAGTAGCAGTTCCGTCTTCTAGAGAGATTATATAAGTGTCTCTAAACCATGTTTTGAAGTTGGCTGTAGTGATTGAAAGTTCAATCTTTACTAAAGCATCGTTCCATAATTGCTTCACGTCAACTTGGGTAGTTTGAACGATACTATTTGGTGTATTAGTGTGTGTGAAAGAGTTCATGGAAGAGTAAAAGTCTTAATGAATTGCATTATACCTGTGTCAAAAAAACTGTAAATATTCGTTCTGAAAAAATCAAATCACCAGCCATATTTTTGAAATTGTAAAACACAACTGGGGATAAGGTGTGGATAATTCAAAACAGCCTTCTCCCCTATTGAATTATTCAGAAATTCCTGTATAGTTGCCGAGTAATAAATCTATAAAAGATATGTCAAAAAGAACTTACCAACCAAGTAAACAAAAACGAGCAACCACTCATGGTTTCTTAGTACGAGCAGCTACAGCTGCTGGGCGTAAAATCCTTCAGGCTCGACGCCGAAAAGGACGAGCGCAACTAACGGTAAAAAAAGCTCATTAAGAGCTTTTTTTTATTTTCTATATTAACTTTAGATTATGTTTAAGAAAAAAGAACGTCTTACCAAAGCTGAATTTACAGAGTGCTTCAAAATCGGTAAACGACACCATTTTCCATACGTGACCATAATCACCTCCCCTTACAACTCATTAAAGGTAGCTGTAGTCGTTGGAAAAAAAGTTGCCAAGAGTGCGGTTAAAAGGAATTTAATTAAACGACGTATCTACAGCTTACTCCATACACATACCGTTGTTAACAAACCTCCTAAGGTGATTATTGTCCTTGTAAAACCTGCGTATAATGCACTTTCTAGAAAAGAAGCTGCAAAAGAAGTATGTCAATCATTTGCTCAAGTGTTAAAAAATACGTAGAATAGGCATATGTTTAATTCCATTTGGCACACGTTCTTTTTTGATCCAGTTTATAATTCTCTAATATTCTTTATTAACATAATTCCTGGTGGTGACGTTGGGTTAGCTATTATCGCTACTGTTTTGCTTGTTAAGACTATTCTCCTCCCTATCTCAATTAAGGCTGTTCAAACACAGCGGATAATGAGAGAAATTGATCCGAAGTTGAAAGAGATTAAAGTGAAGTATAAGGATGATCGTCAGCAGCAAGCTCAAGCAATGATGGATATCTATAAAGATGCTGGGCTAAACCCTTTTGCAAGTATTGTTTTGGTTTTTTTACAAATACCAATTATAATCGCACTTTACTTTTCAGTTTTTAACGGTGGAGGTGTCGCTTTGCCTGATATAAATATCGACTTACTATACTCGGTCATCGCCTCCCCCTCGTCAATAACTATGAATTTTCTGGGGATAGTGGATATTACAGGAAAAAGTGTGTTGTTGGCATTAGGTGCAGGTATTACTCAATTTATTCACGTAAAGTTAACTATGCCGGTGTTACCGCCTCGTGAGGAAGGTTCTGAGCCAAACATGAAAGAAGATTTTATGCGTAACATGCAAACTCAGATGAAGTATGTGATGCCAGTTTTGATTACTTTGATATCATATTCAATCTCAGCCGCTATCGCTCTGTACTTCCTTGTTAGTAATCTTACGACAATCGCTCAAGAATATTTTGTAAGAAAGCACCGGTAGAGTTAAAGCTTGATTTGCTCTTAACTCTAAAACTTTAAAAACGACCTAAGAACTTTAGTTCTTAGGTCGTTTTATATTTAAGGTGTGGTTGTTTAGTTAGTGTTTGAAGGGTATGTATCTGTGAAGAAACAAGTAACTTTGTCTGACTCCTGATTGTCCTGCACTGGTCTCCCTCCATTATTAGTACATTCATCCATAGTGTCTTTAACTAAGTCAAAGTCTGGAAGTATATTTGCAATACATCCTAAGGTGCAAACATCTAGTATTACAATATCTGTCTCAGTCCCTTCAGGGATGTAACATCTATGCTCCCCGCTCCCTTTGTAGATACCTTTAGTACTATTGACGCACTCATCAATAAAAGTAGCTGTCTGAGCACCTGTCGCTGAGCTGCTGAGGTATTTATAACCCCCACCATCCTCAGTTGGTATAGATAAAAAGCTAGAAGGTTCATAGGTCTGCTGATCAAGAGAGAGATTAACATTGGTAATATCAGGATTGATAACATCCAAAATTAAAACAGCTGCCAAAACAACTGTCAGTCCAAGTAAGGCGCCCTGAATCTCTTTCTTAGCCTCAGACTTACTTGTTATTATATCGCTAGTCATCCACTTAACACCGGCAATAAGAACCTTTATTACCGCAAGTAATCCAGCAATACTAATTGCTAATATATATAAGGAGTTTATATAACCATTAAAATCAAGGTTGGGATTAGTTATGTTTGGAATTACTACTAAAGGGTTGTATTCAGCAGCGTTCGTAAAGAGTGGGCTTAAAAGTATTAATGTAGTTAAAAGGTATTTCATGATAAATCAAAGGTTAGTTTTGAATTTTTGAATTTGTGTACTCATAAGTCCATAAAGTAAGATCATTTTTGTTTATGAAGTAAAGGTGGCTGTCTGTAGGATCAATAGACATGTTTATTATGTCTAATTCTCGCCCACTTACTTTAGTAGGACTAACTACTATGTCGATAACACCAGTTGTTGTGTTTATTTTCCAAATTCTGTCATTAAATACAACCGAACCTCTGTACCAAGAGTCAGGCATGTTACTATCATAATCTTTTATCTCCCCAGTACAAATAAAGGTAGTAGTGCTAATATTAGTGCTGACACATTTTTCAGGCACTATAGAAAATAGTAACTGTGTTGATTTTTCTTCTTTTAAGTTAAACAGGAAAGTCGAGTATTCTTTAGAGACTTGCTTGCTATATATAGATGTCCAAGGATTACTTTTGAAGGAAAATCCCTTCCCTTCAAAAGGTAGACGAATCATCTTTCCTCCCTCTGCTTGATAAGCAAAACCTTCTAATTTACTACTCGCTTTGGGGTAGAAGAAATGTTTGTCTGAGGAGGTTTTACCCCAATCTATGTTAGCTTCACGAAATGGAATGGTGAACATGATGCTAGTTTTGCCAGTTTGAGGTACATAGTGCTTGACTATAACAGACCCTGCTGCTCGCTCCCCATATAAGAAAGTATTGTCTGTCGTAGATGTAAAATCAGATACAAGGTCGTCTATAGACCCAATAATCGAAGAGGTTCCTGTTAAGGGATTCATCTCACCGATTGTTAATTTACTACTTACTCCCGATCCTGATTTAATGAAGAAGAATCGTCCATCAGGTGTGATGACCCCCTTTCTTGTAGAAGGTACTGTGGTGTTTGACACTCGTGTTTCAGACCCTGTTTCCATATTGATAGAAAATATATGTCCTGTACCAGATTCTACCCAGTAAACATTTGTAGTGTCTGATTCCTCATTATAAACTTCCTGATAACCAGCTGTTGGCTTAAGTGTAAGTTGGCGCAACCTTTCTTTTTTTGAAACGTCAACTAAAACTTCTTCTTCATCATCATCATTATTATCGTCAGTATTGTTATCTATGACGATACTTTCTTGTCCATTGGTAAATTCGAGGTTGGTAAATTCGTCGTCGTTATTAGAGTTTTTAAAAAACATTATATACACCCATACCGCCAATAACGCTATTACTAGGACTACACTAACAACAATAATGACTGATCTTTTCATAATATATTTAATAATTTATCCTTATTCCTGCTTCATCTCCTTGCAATATCTCACCCTTAGTGTCGCGAACATGAAATTCAAGATTTGCAAAACCTGAATCACCAGTTCGTTTTATGAAAGCTAAATAAGGGTTGGTATCATCATTGATAAATGAAACATTATTCAGTTTCCATTCCTTAAGACCTGCCTCATTATATACTCTTGAATCTAAGTAAAATGGTTCAGCTTGAATGACAGCATTGTCGCCACTAAGAGTAAAAACTTTGGAAATAGTTTTTTGACTGACTCCAAATAAAGGACTCATTTCATAAAAATAAATCTTTGGCGTCACTGATGGTATTAATATTGACTTACTAGCTACTACTTGACCTCTTAAATCTTGTATTGTTACTGAAAGTATTGAGTCGTTTCCCCGAGGTGTTGCAAATGATATTTTTTCCCTATTGCGAACAGACCCCCCTTCTAACATTTTCTGATTTAGTTTCCATATATATATAAGGTCTGTATCAATAATTTCAGGGGTAGAAATTATTGATGTAACATTGATTATACTTCCGATACTCGGTAGAGACCTGCCTAAGTAGAAATTAGGCACCCTTGTTTGAGGTTCTATAATCAAATCTAAGTAAACAGGACGAAGTATTTTCTCTAAGGTACTTTGGCTACCGTTAGGTTTTGTTAATAAAACTTTTACAGACTGATTCTTTCCTGACTCACCCACCCTAAAAGTGATTGAACGGTGATTTTTTGATTGTAAGATCTCATTCCCATCAATAATCCAAGAAATTGTTGATCCGTAACTATCAGGCCTAAAGTCACTTATTGTTGCAGTTACTTCTTCTCGTGGTTGTGGAATGGGTGGGTTGATTCTGATTTCTGCGTCAGGTTGAATGTTAAATTCCTGTGCTATAGATGGTTCAGGAAGGAAACTTAATGTGATTAAGAAAAATGATATTAATGTCTTCATTCCATTAATAATACCAGATAAAATATAAATATTTTCGCTTATACCAATATAGGTCTGAGTAAAGATTACTTCGAGTCAAAAATTAATCTGGGTATTTTTGAACAGCAAAAGTCCACGGTAAAAACCAAGGAAAAAAGTTTAGTATTGGAAGTGAATATCCAATAATAGCAAGTATGACACATGTTAATTTAAGAGTAGTCCCCCGACCACTAGCAGGTCTGAGTTGTGCAAATTCATATACT
>CAZEUI010000001.1:4623-36011 GCA_964515625.1 uncultured Candidatus Saccharibacteria bacterium | reverse complement strand
GCTTTTGAAAAGTGGTGTAGAAATTATATTTGTGTTACCAAAAACACAGGAAACGTGCAGTGATGCACGCTTTTTATTTGCAGATCAAGAACGTTTGGTAAAAATTCGACATACTGACGTCAGTCTCCTTCCTTACCATCAGGCTGGAAGTGTTATAAATGTGATTATTGGATACGACAAAACAGGTAAGTCTGTCATTAGGTCGCGGACAATTATAGAAGAGACTCACCGTTTTGCATACCAGGCTGCGCTAATTGCAGAAGAGGAAACCTTTGATGTTATTCATGCTCATGATTGGACATCCTTTCTTGCGGGAGTTGCTGCAAAAATTACCAGTGGTAAAAAACTCATTTTACATGTCCACGCCACATCGTTTGATCAGGCTGCTGGTAACAATGTCGACCCCGAGATTTTTAAAATTGAAAAAGAGTGTTTTGCATTAGCTGATAAAATAGTGACAGTCAGTGAGTTTACTAAAAATATTGTTGTTAACAAACATCATGTTCCTGAGCATAAAGTAGAAGTTGTGCATAACGGTTGTGACACAGAAGAGCCTAAAAGACTTTCTCCGGTACTTACTGAATACAAAAAACAAGGTAAAAAAATCGTGCTCTATCATGGACGCTTAAGTATTCAGAAGGGTGTGGATTATTTTATTCGTGCAGCTCGGAAGGTTGTGGATGTTGATCCTAACGTAATATTTGTTATTTCTGGTTCTGGTGACATGAGTAATCAAGTCATTGAACAGATCGGAGCACTTGGTTTGTCTGAGAATGTTCGAGTCGCCGGTGCTCTTTGGGAGGAAGATAGAGATCGTATGTACCAGAGCGCTGATTTGATGGTTATGCCGTCCGTATCGGAGCCATTCGGACTAGTTCCCTTAGAGGCTTTGCAGCACGGCACACCGTCGATCATAACTAAACAGTCGGGCGTAGCAGAAGTTTTGTTTCACGTCTTAAAAGTTGATTTTTGGGATATAGATGAAATGGCAAATCAAATTCTTTCAGCTTTACGTTATCCTGTAATTAGAGAGCAAATGGTGTGTGAAGGTAAAAAACAAATGAAATGTATTTCTTGGAAACAAGCTTCACAAAAAATCAGTCAAATTTATAAATCTTTGGTACAATACGTAACAATATAATATGCTTTCAGTTTGCCCATATTTTCATGTTCATCAACCATATCGTGTCAAACGATATCGGGTATTCGATATTGGTAATGATAGTGAGTATTTTAATGATGAAGGAGGTTCAGATTTAAATAATAGAAAAATTGTCGACAAGGTTGCTAATAAGTCATATCGCCCAACAAATAAAATTCTTAAAGGTTTGCTCGATAAGCATCCAGAATTTCGTTTCAATTTATCCTTTTCAGGAACAGTTCTTGATCAGTTCGAAGCTTACGCTCCAGACGTACTTGAGTCGTTTCAAGAATTAGTGGCGACAGGGCGGGTCGAGATTTTGGCTGATACTTATCACCACTCACTAGCTTTCTTTTATTCTGTCCCTGAGTTTGAAAGACAAGTTAAGCAGCATGAAGAGCGTGTTAAACAACTTTTTGGTGTTAAACCAAAAGTTTTTAGAAATACCGAGCTTTCATATAGAAACGACTTGGCTAAGTGGTGTGAAGATAATGGATATATAGGTATTATGGCAGAAGGTTGGGAAAAGTATCTTGGCTGGAGGAGTCCAAATTACCTCTACAATCCGGCAGGTTGTAGTAAGATAAAAGTTTTATTAAAGAACTATAAGCTTTCAGATGATGTCGCTTTCCGTTTTGGAAATAAAGACTGGAATAATTACCCTTTGCAAGCAGACACTTTTGCTAGTTGGATTCATGCTCACCACGGAGATGGTCAAACTGTAAACCTGTTCATGGATTACGAAAGTTTCGGTGAGCATCAGTGGGAAGATACTGGAATTTTTGAATTTCTAAAAGCTTTACCTGAAATGGTATTAAGGCATCCTGAAACTACTTTCAAGACTGCAACCGAAACTGTTCAGAGTTACGAAGCAACTGGTGAATATGATGTTCCTGACGTTCTTACTTGGGCAGATACAGATCGTGACCTAACTGCTTGGACAGGTAACGATATTCAGAGAGATGCAATTTCAGCAACTTATAGAATGGAGGATGATGTAATGAATACAAAAAGAAAAGACATTATCGAGACTTGGAGAAAGCTACAAACTTCTGATCATTTTTATTACATGTGTACCAAATGGTCTAATGACGGTGATGTTCATGCATATTTTAGTCCCTATGAGTCTCCGTATGAAGCATATATAGCTTTTATGAACGCGCTTAGTGATTTACAATTAAGAGTGAAAAGTGTTTTGTCAGAAAGAAAGATTAAAGAAAGTAAAAAGGAAAAGAAGAAAAATGGTTCACATAAAATTAATTCTAATGAAAAAGAGAAGGGTTTACAGATTAAAAATGTTGATGATAATCAAAAAATAAATAAACCTTCTCGATCGCCAAGGATTACTCCTCCTGTAGATCCAGTCCCTACGCCAAAATCTTGGTGGAATAAAATTTCAAACTCACTTACTTCGTTAAAAGCTTTGATAAAGAACAAATAATTTTTTAAATTTATGCTGATTAAAAAAAATACAAAAAAGGTACCAGTTACAAAGGTTGTGAAAAAAAAATCTGCAAAAAAACAAAACACAAAAAAGGTTGTAAAAAGAGAGGTTAGTAAATCTGTCAAGAAAGCATTGATTAGGAAAGCGATTAAAAAATCTGCTATAAAAACTTCTGCTAAAAGTAAGGCAAAAACTAAAAGAAAATTAATCCTCGCTAATGACAGTACATCTTTTTGGATGACAAACGGACAAATTTTGACCAGTTTAGTTGAGTTGCGTGATGCTCTTGAAGAAATGAAAAAAGAAGTCTATTTATATCATGCTGGAGGTGATCAGAATGATTTTGCAAACTGGGTTGAGGTTGTATTGATAGACAATGTCTGTGCTAAAGGTCTTGAAAAGGCAGGGTCGATCAAGGCTGCAAAAACCGTAGTTACTAAACGTCTTAAAGTATATTCAATTTAATAATATGGCTCGCTCTGTCACAATTGGAAACGGAAACATCCTCGTCGGTCTCGATAGTAAAGGTCAGCTTCGTGATTTGTATTTCCCATTCGTAGGGGAATCTAATCATGTGAGTGGTGCTAGTGGGAGTTTTGTTCACAGGATAGGTGTTTATGTTGATGGTGCAATTTCATGGCTTGATGATTCTGGCTGGAAAGTTATGAATGGTCTTGATGAGAATTCATGTATAGGAAATTTGTTTGCTGAAAATGAAAAACTAGGTATTACTATTTCTAGTCAGGATGCGGTGCATAATGAAGAAAATATTTTCCTTAGACATTTCACTGTTCATAACAACCGAAAGGAAACACGGGTTATCAAGCTGTTTCTGGCTCAACAGTTTCGTATTCTGGAATCCCGACGAGGTGATACTGGATTTTATGATCCTAGAGTGAACGCAATCATTCATTACAAGGGTGATACTACAATTTTAATAAATGCTATTAGCGGAGAAAAAACATTTCAGCAGTATAATATCGGACTATTTGGAATTGAAGGAAAAGAGGGGACTTTTAGGGATGCGGAAGATGGAGTGTTAGAAGGTAATCCTATCGAGCACGGGTCTGTTGATTCTGTGATCGGACTAACTTTCTCTATTCCTGGAAACGCATCTTGCGATGCTTATTACTGGATCGTTTGTGGATCTTCAATCCCAGAAGTTCATGCTCTAGATGAGCTTGTTTTGAATGATACACCTGAAAGGTTGATAGCTTCGACCTCATCATACTGGGATGCTTGGTTGGAAAAAGAACAAACAGATTTATCGGACTTACCAGAAAATCTTCAAGTTCTTTATAGGCGGTCTTTGATGGTAATGAGAGTGCATACAGATAATAGAGGTGGAATTATTGCTTCTAGTGATACTGACATGCTTCATCATGGACGTGATACTTATAGTTATGTTTGGCCTCGTGATGGTGCGATCATCGCACATACTTTTGATAAAACTGGATATCGTGATGTCTCAAGAGACTTCTTTAAGTTTATGGAAGGTTGTCAGGATCCTAGTGGTTATTTGATGCATAAATATAGAACTGATTCTGTGCTTGGGAGTTCGTGGCATCCTTGGATAATTAATGGAGAACCGAGATTACCTATTCAAGAAGACGAGACGGCAACTGTAGTGTTTATGTTGTGGGAGCATTACGAACGGTATAAAGATATTGAGTTCATCGAGTCTCTATACAATACGTTCATTGAACCAGCAGCTGATTTTATGTGTGAATACATAGAGTCGCTGACGGGCCTCCCTCAAGCATCCTTTGATTTATGGGAGGAAAAATACGGCACTTCAACGTATACAGCAGCTTCTGTTTATGGCGGTCTGATGGCTGCTGCAAAATTTTCTAATCTTCTTGGGAAAGATGAACCTTCCCGCACCTACCAAGCAATTGCTCAAAGGATGCAGACAGCTATTGGCACAGTGTTGTTTGACGAAAAAGAAGGTATTTTCGTCAAACATGTTCTGCACACTGCAGATGGCGAGCTTAATTTTGACAAGACTGTAGATGCTAGTAGTTTATATGGATTGCAGTTATTTAGAGTGTTTGATACAGACGATGAAAAAATGAAAAGAATGTTGAAGGCTGTTGAGGAGAGGTTGCAGGTGCACGGAAACAGTAAAGGTTTTGTTCGATATGAAGGAGATGCTTATTATCGGATGCAAGACGCTGATTCTCCAAATCCTTGGGTCATCACAACTTTGTGGATTGCTCAGTATTACATGGCTCAAGCTAAGACATTAAAAGATCTAAAATACCCATTGGAACTTTTGGAGTGGACAGCTTCACATGCTACTGCCGGAGGAGTGTTGGCAGAACAGATGCATCCTGATACCCGCGAACAACTTTCCACAGCTCCATTAGTATGGAGTCATGCCGAGTTTGTTTTGGCAGTGTTGGCTTATGTTGAGAAACTGAAAAGTTTAAAATAAGTATAGAATAAAATTATTTAATAAAAAAAGACAGTGTTAAGCTGTCTTTTTTAAAATTCATGACTCCAAATGTTTTTCTCAGCCTCATACCTTCCAATTTTAGTCCGATGTATATGCCAGGCTAATCCGTATGTATGAAGACTGTTTCCAATTATCTTTGCAAGAGAGCGCATGTATGTTCCTGAGGACGCTAAACATTTTAGATGAATTATTGTATATGTGTTAGGAAGAGAATTATCATTGCGAACATTTTCCCAGTCAGATCTTACGTCAACTCTACGAAAATCATTACCAATAGCTTTTCTAATATCTGTTACAGAAGGTATGGAGTTAACTTTCTCTAGAGTCTTGTTGACCAAATCTTCTTTATTGAGAGTCTCTGTTTTTACAATTTTTAGTGAATAGATAACAGATTCTTTTGTCGGGATTTTAATTTCATCAATTTTCCCCTCCAATGCCCAAGTGTGCAAAGCTTTTCCTTGGACTGTCTTTGAAGAAAAGTGTGGATAGGGAAGTTCGATATCTCCAGTTAAGGAATTTGTAATTTCTTCAAGTTTTGATAAAAGTTTTGTTGGGTCTGGGATGTTTTTTGACACATCTGAATGTAGTCTCCCAAGAACGTCATGAGTGTCAGAACCTATTCCTAATAAGACTGAAAAATCATACTCTTTATCCAAGCTGTGATAGTTAGTTTGTTTTTTACATTCTTCACCAAGTAAAATTAAAAGTTTACCAGACGCCATAGGATCTAGGCGTCCAGCATAAGTCATGGCAACTTCTTCAAGTTCAGGATGAAGGGCTCTGTAGTCTTCAGTACAAGAAAGAGGCGTTTCTCCGACAGCCTTTTCTAGTATTAGATACTTTTTCATACGTCATATCATGACACAAAACTGTCTCTAGGTCGATTTGTTATAGATCTTAGAGTTTAAATTGGATTTCCTCCTAAAAACTTATTAATGATCAATAGTAAAATAAAAAGTCCTATCACCCCAATTACTCCACTAAAAAATTTCATATATAACCAGTATACCACTGTTCATGATTCAGATTTAGTTATGGATTTTAATCCCGTAATTCCCCACAGGCTTGCTTTGAGGTACTTTCCAGGTTGACTAACAAACTAAGTTCGAATGCTGATACCTAGTATTCTTGTCATCAAGGTGGTTCATTTGGACAAGACTTCCACTTGCATTATTTATGGTCTAGTAACAGTGTATTTTCGGAAAGTTTTCTATTTTGGATAACTTAAATTCAGTATTTTAATGTAAAGAGGAGATATATATTAGTAGAATGTCCACATTGTAAAGGTGAAGGTTTGTGTAATGATAACTATTATCAGGATACCGCTGCTGGAGCTGCTAAAGAATTGTTTGGGTCAGATGATACAGAATGTCCGTCTGGCCATAATGGTAGTCCATATACTTGTGGAGCTTGCCTACATTGTGGTATTGACGATAGTCTCTTGTAAATTAGTAAAACTCGCATAAGCTATGGCTTTTGAGGGGCTTTTTTATTCCCCATCAATACCTTATAACGTAAGCCCAGAGGTGGTTTATTTAGAAGCTACAAGATTGTGAATTCTCAGATAAACTAGTTTTTTGTTAAGTAGGAGCTCTTGTTTTGATTTGTTTGAAACAAAGGTTCTTTTTACAATGTTGTTCAGAAATTATTTCTGGACTGGTGTATATTCCAAAAATATTACCCCACCTTTCAAGGTGGGGCTTTTTGAAACAATGACCGGTGATGTCACCAGTCATAAAACGTTCACATAGCGCCAGCGAAATAATCTACCACTTTGTATTCCCAGTGAAATGCCAAAGAAAGATTTTTACCGTCGCTAATGAACCATCACTGAAGGAGTCAGCTTTGGATTTAGAAAAAACGTTAACAATCATTAATAGGACAAAGACAAGAAGTGCTATTATTATTTTCATACATCAAATAAGTATAGTAAAAATAAATAATAAATTTCTAAGTTAATAAATTATGTACGAACACCTTCCGGACTTCTCGATTGTTATTATAATACAATTTATTTTTTTTATTACTCAAGCTTTCTTAATGGGTAAAAAGGAGGAGATTTTACTTTCTCTAAAACAAGGGATGATAATAGGTTTACCTTTTGGTATTGCCTTCGATTTAATAATCGGGCGCTTTGCTGGAGTTTTTGAATATCAGATTGGTTTTGGAATCTGGTTTTTAATTATGAACGGAATTTTTTCCTATGGCCTTATGTGTGCCAATGTTCTTCTTTTAAAAGATTTTAGTTTTAACCATGTTTATCTATGGTCGATATTGTTAGGTGGTGTCTATGAAATTGTGAATTATTTATTTCCTGTGTGGGAATGGACCTTCGGAAGCACTAATCTTGAATATTCAGTAGTAGTGTTGATTGCCTATACTGGTTTGACCTGGATAATGATGTTCGTATTAAGGATTTTCTTTAAGATTAATTTTAGGCTAATACCGTTTTAATATTAAACATTAGTATGGTAGTGTCTCTTTAGACAAATAACCTAAAGAGGTGGAGAGATGAAAAAAATAGATTTGATAGTCTTACTAAGTGTTAAGTTCGTGGTAAAAAAACTTACGAAATTTATCCCTTATGTGAATATTGCCGTTTTTCAGTTTGTCACAACTGTGTTTTTGATAGCTTCTACATTTTATGTTCTGCAGCTAGAATCAGAAAAGGTTGATAAGGACATGTTGATAATGGTGATGTTTAGCATAATTGCAGCTTATTCAATTATGGAGCTTGTTGTTTTCAGACTTGTTGTACTATTGGTCTCATGGAATAAGCTGAAAATCAGTGAAGGAAGCTATGTTAATTCATACGACCGTAGAATAAAAATTTTTCTGGAAGACAATCGGTCTCGGATGGGTCCTTTAAATATTTACATTATACTAGTGCTCATTTTGATAGATAATATGCCCCTTGTCTTTTTTGCTTGTTCTTATGTTCTTATGTTTTATTTAGATTCTATTGTTGCTGAATGATAGTTTGTCTTTAAACGCGACATTTAATGTCGCGTTTTTATATTTGTTAAGGAAAGGAGGTTTGTAAGAGGTTGTTGTTTGACAGACTTGTGAAATTCTCTGTTATAAAGGAAGTTTGCTTGACTAACCTTCACAACATAGTTAGTATGCAGTCCCATAGATTAATTGATGTTTAATCAATTCTCCTATGCAGAATAATTTTTCATATTGTATTTAACGTGTAATATGTTTATATTAATTTAGACTTTACATTACTTTTTTATTTATATGACTGCATTTAACAAAATTATTACTGCTGAACAAGAAGCTGGACAGCTTATTGCTGATTCTAAGAGCGAAACAGCGACTCTCATTACAAAAATTCAATCTGAAGCCGAAGCTAGAATTGTAGCTGAGAATCTTAAGTTAGAAAAATCTGCACAAATCGCCTTAGATGCTTGTGAAGAAAAGGTATCAGGAGTTGTTAAGGAGATCGAAGCTGACTCGGCTACTAAAGTTTCTATAATTGAGAAAAAATTCATTACTAAAAACAAAGATCTAAAAGACCTGATTCTTCAGAGTTTCGAATAATTTTTTTATATGTCTGTTGTTCCAATGCAAAAAGTAAGACTCACAGTTCACTCTACTGATGTAGACAAGGCTCTTGATATTATCCAAAAAATTGGAGCATTGGAGTTTAGAGATGTAGACAATAGTGGTCTTGATACAACTAATCCAGATCTAATTTCTCCAAATAGTGAATTACTACCGCGTTTACAACACGCTGTGTCTTTTCTTGGTATTTATGCTCCAAAAGTTGGGCTGTGGAAAACTTTGCGTGAAGGGTCAAAGTATTCTTTGTCAGAAAGTGAAGTGACTAATTATTTGTCTGATACTGACGCTGTTGAATCTGTTGTGACAGATTTGGAGGCATTACAGGTAGAGTTCGCAGATAAGAATGAGCAAGTACGGTCTCTCGAAGAAAAACATTCTTTATTGTCGGAATGGAAAGATTTGCCAATTAAGTTGAGTAATATAAAGACGAAGAGCACAGTTACTTTTTTATTGAAAAATATCCACACGACTGAGAAAAACCCTCTTGCAAAATCTGTTGAGGAGGCTTGTGTTGAAGAGAAGGTCGCATGTTTTATAACGACAGTTTCCAACCAGTCTATTGCTGTAACTTTGTCAGTCGAAGAAGATGAAAAAGGTTCTATAAGGAAAATAGCAGAAAAAGTAGAAGCTGAAATAGTAGTTTTACCTGAAGGAGAGGAGACTCCTGACGTGATGTTTGTAGAAGTTTCCGATAAACTTGCTGTGGCTAAGAGTGAGGTGGCGCTATCACATGATCAGGCAGAGCACTTTGCTCTTTCTTATTTACAGACACTTCGCGAAGCTTTAGAGATTTTTCAGTGGCAACATGATCGGTATTCTGTAGTTGCAGAAGCTGAAGCGACAAAATACACAATTGTATTTGAGGGGTGGCTAAGAGAAGATATGAAAGTTTCTGTAGAAGAGTCTTTTGAAAAAGCTGGAGTAGCTGCAATGTTTGCAAGTAAAGATCCTGAAGAAAATGAAGAACCTCCAGTTGAGATTAAAAATTCTAAATGGATTCAGCCTTTTGAAGCTGTGACACGACTGTATGGTATGCCTGGGTATAAAGATCTTGACCCTACAGTTTTCTTATCAGGTTTCTTCTTCCTGTTTTTTGGACTATCGTTAACTGATGTTGGTTATGGTTTATCATTAATGGTCGCTTCTTCAGTTATTTTGCTGTTTTTCAAGGTTGATAAATCAATCAGATTGTTCGCTAAGTTACTATTGTTTATTGGATTTTCAACAGTTTTGGTTGGAATGATGTTTGGTGGTTATCTTGGTTTTGACCCAGCGTTTTTACCGGAGTTCATTCAAGCCTTTCAAATCTTTGATCCGATAGGTAACCCGTTGCCGGTGTTCTACCTCGCTCTTTCATTAGGAGTCTTTCAAGTTATGGTGGGTATGGCACTAAGGGTTTATAGCGAATCGAGAAATGGTCGGCTGGTTGGAGGGGTATTGGATGAGGGTCCTTGGTTGTTTATGTTCTCATTAGGTGTTGTGTATGTTGGTGTTATGACCGGATATCTTGATTTTTTGACAGTTGATCAGATCGGTAATCTCACTTTGGTCGCGGTTGTTATGATAGTTCTTGCAAACGGTCGTAAAGGTGACAATATCCTACAGAGAATAATTTCTAGTTTAGCTGGACTATATGCAGGAGTAGGACATTTTTCAGATGTCTTGTCATACTCTCGTTTGTTAGCTCTCGGTTTAGCCACCTCAGCTTTAGCTTTTGCAGTGAACCTTATTGCTGGTATGTTACTAGAAATCCCGTATGTTGGATTCTTCCTTTCAGCGGTGATACTCATAGCTGGTCACCTCTTTACTCTCGCTATCAATACTTTAGGAGCATTTGTTCATAGCGCTAGATTGCAGTTTGTAGAATTTTTTGGTAAATTCATCAGCGGAACAGGAAAACAGTTTTCTCCTCTTTCTCGTAAAGAGAAATATATTACGATCCGTGATGATTGATCGTGGAGAATAGATAATTAATAAAAGTTTTAAAATATAAATAATAAATTTATGGAACCATTAACAGGATCAGTGCTAGTATTTATCGGAGCAGCAATAACAGCTGTGCTCGGATTCATGGGTTCAATTGTCGGTATGGGTTTTGCTGGACAAGCAGCAGCAGGAGTAGTTGGAGAAAAGCCAAACCTTTTTGGAAAGATGTTACTTATGCAAGCTATGCCGGGGTCACAGGGTATTTATGGTCTAGTAGGTGCTTTCCTTATCCTTAACTTCTCAGGAATTCTAGGAGGAGACGGATCAGTAGTTATTACTACAGGCGTTGGTCTGCAGTACTTGATCGCTGGATTACCAATCGGTATTACAGGTTTACTTTCAGGTATTTATCAAGGAATCGTAGCATCATCTGGTATTTCACTTATCGCAAAAGATGAAGTTAATACAGGAAAGGCTGTTACATTAGCAGCTATGGTAGAAACTTGGGCTATCTTCGGAGTTCTTATCAGTTTCATCCTTCTTATCTCAATCAACGGATAATCTAAATTGTATTAATCATGTCTCAAAATACGCTAATCGAAAAAATTAAAGAGGATGCTGAAAAAGCTGTATCCGAAATTAAAGCAACTGTAGCAACCAAGATTGCGAATATTCAGAGTGAGGCTGATAAAACAATCAAGTCAATGGTTGAAGTGCACGAAAATCTTCTGCAAAAAAGACAGGATCAAATTAAACTCGTAGCCGTTTCTAAAGCTAAGCAAGCTGGAAAGATTTCTCTACAGCAAGCTAAAAGAAATCAGATTAACAAGATTTTTTCAGAAGTGGCAGTAGGGCTATCTGAACAGTCTTCTGAAAAATATGTAGCTTTTTACAGTAAATGCGCGTCGAGTATTGTTCCTAAAGATGTTGCTGTAACGTCTGTTCAGGCACCTGATAATAGAGAGTCTGAGACAAAGCAGATTCTAGAGAAAATGTCACTAGAAGCTACAGTGTCAGTAAATTCAGATATCAAAGCTGGTTTCATCTTAGAGACTGTGGATGGAGTTTATGATGTTACTTTAAACCGCATCATGAATGAAAAGAAGTCAGAATTAGAAATGGAAGTCGTAAAGAAAGTGATGGTCTAATTATTGTTATGCAAACCTCTTATATTTACAGTGTCAGTCGAGTAAACACCCTAACTCAGTTTTTGTTGAGTAAGACTGATATTGAGCGTTTAATGGTTGCAAAACCGGGTGAGGATTTGCAGTCAGCCCTGAAAGAGACTTACTTAGCACCTTATGTTGCTAGAGTTCCAGAAGAAAACGTTTCTCTTGCTATTGAGCAGACACTCATTGATGCAAAACAATTGATTCAAAACATTGCTCCAGATCATAAAATGTTTAGGGTTTTATGGATGCAATATGATATGCATAACTTGCGAGTGTTCACTAAGGCGACGTCAAAAAGGATGTCTTACGAAGAATGTATCCCATACTTATCTAATCGCGGAACTTACGAGCCTTCTAAAATGTTCACTCATATTGAAGAGGAGACTCTTGATGAGCTTCAGTCAGGTTGGCAAAAAGCTTATAACACAGCTGTTGAAACAGTTGCTTCGGGTGGTCTTGATATAGTGGATGGTATTTATGATGAGCTGTACTTTGAGACAGGTAAAAGAATCGTAAAAGAAGTTAAGGATTCATTCATGAAAACTTACCTTTCTAGTCTGATTGACATGTTTAATCTTAAAAGTCGTTTACGTCATCTTCAGAATGACAGTGTAAATTTCTCACCTAGCTTTGTTAAAGGGGGGGCTTTTGATCAAGATCAGATTGAGACTCTAGAAGACGTTGTTCAAATATTTTCTAGACTTGGTCCAACTGATTTCTGGAAAGAGGCTTTAGAGTTTTATCAAGAGACTGGCAACTTTACTCGTATAGACGCACGTTCTCCAGAATACTTACTAGAAATTACTAAAGAAGCTAGTCAGGATATGTTTTCTTCTGCTTCGCTAGTTTTATACTATCTTAAGTGTCGACAAGCAGCAGCTAACATTCGCTCAATAGTCGTTGGGAGGAATAGCGGATTCAATGAAGGAGATATTAGAGTTAATTTACGCACACTATATGTCAACGATTAACGAATATAAAATTGCTATTATCGGTCCTCTTGATACCGTGTCCGGATTCCGCGCCTTAGGTGTTGAAATCTTCGCTGCCTTGACTGCTAAAGAAGCTCTCGTACATCTGAAAAGTATTAAACAACAAACAGTAGACCCCGACTCTGAGAACAAATATGCAATTGTCTGCATTATCGAAGAATTGATGCTGGAGGTTGATCAGTCAGAATACGCCAAGGTTGTGGCAGGAGCTTTGCCCGCCGTTGTAATTCTTCCTGGTCCAGAAGGGAGTAAGGGTTTTGCATTGGATCGGCTAAGAAGATTGGCTGAACAAGCAGTAGGAGCATCCATTATTTAATTATTATTTATTCATATTATCAACAATCATCATGAGCAATTCAAAAGAAACAACAAAAGAATCCTTTAATACAGAAGTACCTACTGGTGTTATTCAGCAAGTAACAGGACCGCTTGTTAGAGTTGATGGAATGAGTGAGGCAAGGCTTTACGAAGTAGTGAAAGTTTCTGACGAAAAACTACTCGGAGAGATTATTGAGCTGCATGGCGACATAGCTTCGATTCAAGTGTATGAAGAGACTTCTGGTATCGGACCTGGAGATCCTGTTTTTAGAACAGGACGTACTATGTCAGTAGCCTTAGCTCCAGGACTTTTAGAATCTGTTTATGATGGGATTCAGAGACCTTTGCAGAAAATTGAAGAAGCTGCAGGCAATTGTTTCATTAAGCGAGGTATTGAAGCTGATGCTGTAGATATGAAAAAGATCTGGAAATTTACTCCAATTGTTAAGGTTGGAGATAAAGTAGAGTCTGGTGATATTCTCGGTGAAGTGCAGGAAACTTCTGTGATTGTTCATAAAATCATGGTTCCTCCAAACGAAGGTGGAGTGGTAGTTTCAATAAAGAGTGATAAATTCAACGTTACTGAAGAAATAGCTACGTTAAAGCGGTCTGATGATACTGTTGCTTCGATTGCAATGTTGCAGTACTGGCCAATTCGACAACCTCGACCAAAGAAAAAGAAAATTTTCCCTACTGAACCATTGCTGACTGGAGGGCGATCAATAGACACTTTTTTTCCAATAGCAAAAGGTGGTGCTGGGTGTATTCCTGGGCCGTTTGGTGCTGGTAAAACTGTGACTCAACAAGGTATTGCTAAATATTGTGATGCTCAGATTATTGTGTATATCGGTTGTGGTGAGCGTGGAAACGAAATGACAGAAGTATTGTCTGAGTTCCCTCACTTGGTTGATCCAAATACAGGTGAGCCTTTGATGAAGCGAACTATCTTGATTGCTAACACATCAAACATGCCGGTAGCTGCTCGTGAAGCTTCTGTTTATACAGGTATTACTATCGCAGAGTATTATCGAGACATGGGTTATAACGTTGCTTTGATGGCTGATTCAACTTCACGATGGGCAGAAGCGATGCGTGAGATCTCAGGGCGTTTAGAAGAAATGCCGGGAGAAGAAGGTTATCCTGCATACTTGTCATCAAGGACAGCTGAGTTTTATGAACGAGCAGGAATTGTTAAGACTTTAGGTAGTGATGATCGAACAGGATCACTTACTGTGATTGGAGCTGTGTCTCCTCCAGGTGGTGACCTTTCAGAGCCTGTGTCACAAGCGACTTTGCGAGTGACTAAGACTTTCTGGTCATTAGATTCGGACCTTGCTTACAAAAAGCATTTCCCGTCTATTAACTGGCTAACATCATACTCACTTTACGCTCCAAACTTTGAAGAGTACTGGAAGAATGAGATTGCTCCTGATTTCAGTTCAGTACGAAAGTCAGCGATGTCATTGTTGGAAAAAGAATCAAAGCTTATCGAAATCGTACGTCTTGTAGGAATGGAATCTCTTTCCAATACTGACCGATTGATTCTAGAAGTGGCAAAAATGTTACGTGAGGATTATCTTTTCCAAGATGCCTTTGATCCAGAAGATGCCTTTACACCACTAAAGAATCAGTACGGACTACTGAAATCAATTATCACTTTTTACGAAGTAGGTGAGTCAGTAGTAACAAAGCCAGAATTCGAATTCGAATCTTTCACTAAACTTGCTACTTTAGCTGAATTTCAAGATGTGAAGAATAATAGGAAAGCAACACCTGAAGATTACCAGTCATACCAAGATAAAATCAAGGCTGAAATAAATGCTTTGGCATAATAACTTTAATAATTATTTTATGAGTCAAAAAGAATACAAAACTATCTCTTCAATCGCTGGACCACTTTTGGTGGTCGACGGAGTAGAGGGAGTAAAATATGAAGAGTTAGTTGAAGTGAACGTTCCTGGTGAATCAAAACCTCGTTTTGGTAAGGTTCTTGATATTTCAAAAGACAAAGCTGTGGTACAGATGTTTGATTCAACTAGCGGTATGACTGCCAGTGGAACACGGGCACGATTTCGAGGTGAAACACTAAAGCTAGGAGTGTCGGAAGACATGCTTGGACGGGTGTTCAATGGTGCTGGAGAAGTTGCTGATGGTGGTCCTGAATTGGTTCCTGAAAAACGACTAGATATCGCAGGAGAGCCGATTAATCCATATAGCCGACAATTTCCAGATGACTTTATCCAAACTGGTATCAGTTCAATTGACGTAATGAACACTTTGGTGCGAGGACAAAAATTGCCAATTTTCTCTGGTTCAGGTTTACCTCATGCTCGACTTGCTGCACAGATTGCTCGACAGGCAACAGTGAAAGATGGTGGAGAATTTGCGATTGTTTTTGCGACACTCGGAGTTTCTTTTGAAGAGGCTGAATATTTCCGAAGAGAATTTGAAGAGGCTGGAGCTTTGGAGCGAAGTGTACTGTTCATCAACACTGCAGCTGACCCAGTAGTTGAGCGTATTTCAACTCCACGAATGGCGCTAACAACTGCTGAGTACTTAGCATTTGAAAAAGGAATGCATGTTCTAGTGATCATGACTGATATGACAAACTACTGTGAAGCCTTGCGAGAGGTTTCAGCAGCTCGAAAAGAAGTTCCTGGGCGACGTGGTTACCCTGGTTATCTTTATACTGACCTGTCAACTCTTTATGAGCGAGCTGGAAGTATTAAAGGTAAAGCTGGAACAATTACTCAGATACCAATTTTGACTATGCCGGATGATGATAAGACTCATCCAGTACCAGACCTCACAGGTTACATTACTGAAGGGCAATTTGTGATTTCTCGTGAACTTTACCGACAAGGTGTATTTCCGCCAGTTGATGTACAAGGCTCGTTGTCTAGATTGTGGGCAGCTGGTGTAGGAGAAGGTAAGACTCGAGATGATCATAAGAACCTTAAAGATCAACTTTTTGCATCTTACGCAACAGGGCGTGAAGTAAGAGAGTTGGCTGTAGTTCTTGGTGAAGCATCTTTGGATGATACAGATAGAGCTCATCTTAAATTTGCCGAAGCCTTTGAAAGTGAATTTGTTGGACAAGGTGAATACGAAAACCGTTCTGTGATAGAGTCATTGGATATTGGGTGGAAGTTGTTATCGCTACTACCTAGAGCTTCTTTGAAGCGTGTAAAGCCTGCTGAAATAGAAAAGAATATGCCTAAGGTGGAAACAGAAGAAGCTAAGAAATAATATACACATTTCATTTCATGATTTTAAAAGTTAACCCAACCCGTATTGCTCTCCTTAGTCTCAAGAAGGAGTATAAGGTAGCAAAAAAAGGACATAAGCTCCTCAAAGATAAGCGTGATGGACTTGTTAAAAAGTTTATGACGATTATTTATGAAGCTAAGTCTTTGCGTGAGTCGGTAGAAGTAAGACTTGGCTCAGCTTTTGACTCTTATACTAGAGCTAGTAGTATGACTGCATCAGCCGCTCTTAATACAGCCTTGATGGCAACTAACGCTAAAATTGAGCTAGAGGTGAAGGTAAACAATGTGATGTCTGTTAAGATTCCTCAATTTAAGGTTTCTAAAACCGGTTCAGCTTTTTCCTACGGTATGCTTGAAACTACTGGTGATTTAGATAACGCTATGGTTAAGTTTGATGAGGTCTTTGTAGATATCTTAAACTTAGCAGAATTAGAGAAGTCTGCTGAAAGTTTGGCTGATGAAATTGAAAAGACTCGTCGGAGAGTATCAGCTCTTGAAAATGTCAGGATTCCTAATTTGGAAGAAACAATCAAGTTTATTACTATGCAGTTGGATGAACGAGGGCGTGATGCTGTGGTTTCAACAATGCGAGTGAAAGCGATGATTATGGCAAAAGAAGGGGAATAGGCTGTCTTTCAAATCGTTTTTAAACAAATAAAACCGACTGTTAATACAACAGTCGGTTTTATTGTATTTAAGCTTGCTTTGGCAATTACCAGTTAATTTCAGGTAAGGATTTTGCTTTAAGATAATCATTCGTCTGACTGAAATGTCTACATCCTAAGAATCCTCGATGAGCTGACAAAGGAGAAGGGTGTGGAGCCTTTAAGATGAGATGTTTTTCTTCGTTGATTAATTTTGTTTTTCTTTGAGCAAGCCTTCCCCAGAGCAAGAAAACGACATTTTCCTTTTCTTCAGAAATACTTTTAATTACGGCGTCAGTAAAAGTTTCCCACCCGATACCATCATGTGAAGCAGGTTGCCCCTCTTCGACAGTCAGGACAGTATTGAGTAGAAGCACACCTTGCTTAGCCCAGTGTTCAAGATTACCGTTTTTGGGCATTTCTTTTCCGATGTCGTTGGCGACCTCTTTGTAAATATTTCTGAGGGAGGGAGGTATTTTAATATTATCTGGTACAGAAAAAGCTAGCCCTTGAGCTTGTCCTTTACGATGGTAAGGGTCTTGACCAATAATAACCACTCTTACTTTGTCGAAAGGGCAGAGAGAAAAAGCATTAAAAATATCGTTAACTGCAGGATAAGTGACCTGATTAAGATAACTCGCTTTAATTATATTCGAGAGTTCAAAAAAATAAGACTTTCTAAATTCAGCCTTTAGAGCTTGTTTCCACGAATGTTCGATGGTGACATGCATTGCTGTAATAATATAGTTTTAATTATTTTTGACAAGTAGGGCAGTAGTGAGTGCCTCGTCCCGCACAACGAATTTTTATGATTATATCGCTACATCTTTCACAGCTCTTTCCTTGGCGACCAAATACTTGTAAAAATTTAATAAAATTCCCTGCATCACCATCAACATCTTTAAAACTCTGAAAAGTAGTACCACCAACCTTGATAGATTCGTTCATAACATCGCCAGAAGCCTTTATTAGCAATAATACTTCAGCTTTCGTCACTTTATTAGCTTCTCTAAATGGGCTCACCTCAGCTCGCCACAAGGCTTCGTCAACATAAATATTACCTAGTCCAGCAATCAGTGATTGATCTAGAAGGATAGCTTTAATAGGTGTCTTTCGTTTCCTTATTTTTTCAATAAACAGACTAGTATTAAAGCCTGATGCAATCGGTTCTTGTCCAAAACGTGATCGGGCATTTTTGACTTCTTTTGCCGTAGCTAATTTCATATAGCCAAATAAACGCATGTCATTGAAATAAAGGGTGGAGTTGTCTGTAAAAGTGAAAGAAACTCTGGTGTGTCGACCTGGGAGAATAAGGTCGGAGGAGGACACAGAGTGTCCTCCTCCGACCGTCACATCATCATCTTCAACAAAGAAAAATTGACCAGTCATTCGTAAGTGAGCCAATAAAAATAAATCACTCTCACCGACAAAAGAAAAAATCATCAATTTACCCACGCGATCAATATCAGAAAAAATTTTCTTAGACAACTTATTTGAAAAATTCAAATCATGGGTCACACTCTTATCACGAAAAACCTCTATCTTAGCAATAGTCTTACCAATAATTTTCCGTTTAAGCTGCCGGCGAATAGTCTCCACCTCAGGAAGTTCAGGCATATAAAAACAATATAACACTTCTTAGATATTAAACAGTTGAAATACTCCGAAAAAAATGTAGAATAGTGGAACTTGCAATTGCAGGTAGAGAGAAGAAAAGAAAACCAGATATTCCGGCGTAGCTCAGCTGGTAGAGCAGTTGACTGTTGACGTGAAAGTTACATTTCAAAATTAGCAGCCTTAGTGAGTAATCACTATTGCAAACGAGGTGAATTGCTGGAAACCTTAAGTTACATTTTCGTAGCAAAGGCAATCAGCAGCCAAGCTTTAAGAACAAGTCTCATTGAAGGTTCAGAGACTATCCCGCAAGGGAGTAGCCCTATAATCAGAAATGAAAATAGGTCGAAGCGCCTCGCATCCCACAGTCGAAAAAGACTAGGATGATGATATAGTCCACCCCTACAGAAATGTTTGGATACGTGTAATCAATTTGTCGCAGGTTCGAGCCCTGCCGCCGGAGCAATATAGGATGAAAGGCACCGAAAGGTGTCTTTTGTCCTTTTATATCAACGTTATTTTCCAGTTCGAGAACCTCATTTACCTGTGGCATCCATTCAGCAAGGAAGTTGAAGGGTTTTGTGTATTCTACCGTTATTTCTCCCCGTAATATTGTGATGTTCGAGAATGCGTAAGATAAAAGCAGTCGTCTCTCCTCAACTGAGGCTTCTTCACTTTCGTAAATCTTTTTTGCTAGCAGAGCCAGCTCATGAACTGCAAAGCCAACTTCATAGTAATGAGTGTTGTCAGTTTCCAGTTTTCTTAATGAATTAAGTAGAGTCTCTTTCTCTTCTCCAAATTGTTTAATCCGTTCATCATAAAACTCACCAGTAATTCGGTTGTCTAGTTTGTCATCGTACATAGTTCTCATTCTTTGCTTGATACGCTCTAGCTGGTTGTTGATACTTTTACACTGGGTATCATGTAGCTCAATTTCTTCGCTGTGACTCTCTCTCTTAGTGCTCGTTCTAGTATTTCTACCACTCGCTCGTTTTTAGGTGCTATGGAGACGATACGAGCTAACAAATCACTCTCCAGGTCTTCTTGTCTGATATATTTCCTGTCTTTGGCTATTTGTGACTTGCACTGCTTACACCCACCATACGAGTGACCTTTCTGTCGCTCCCAAGTAATGGTCTTTGAACAATTCCCACAGAATATTTTCCCTCGTAATTCAACTTCTGTTTTTGTCTTGTATGGGACAGAGGACCGATGAAGTTTTTTCTGCACCTGGTCATACAAGTCTTTACTTATCGTTGGCTCTTGTTTCCCTGGATACAATGTTCCGGTCCACATAAAGCTTCCATAGTAAAATGGGTCACAAAGCATGTCATGGACTCGACTTTTTACTACCTTGCCGTTAGTTTTTGATCTTAGACCAAGTTCAAACATCTTAATCTCTAGTGATTTAGTGGAATAGTTACCAGTAGCATATAGAGTAAACATTTGTTTAATGTACGGAGCCACTGCCTTATCAATTAAGTGTATTTTATGACCTTTATCGCCAGACGTTCTATATCCAAGCGGCGGTTGTGTTGGCTTCCAACCTTGCCGTATTTTTTCAGCCTGACCTTTGCGTACTTCTTCTGACAGATTTGCAATGTATTTCTTTGCAAGTACAGCTTCAAAATCCCATCGAAATTTATCGTCGGACTTAGACTCTTTATGAACTACTAAGCCTTGCTTTACAAAATGAACTTGTCGCTCAGAGTTTGCTTCAAGCCAGTCATTAATAACTATTGCCTCTTTAAAATTACGACTCATTCGGTCCACCTTTTCGCATAGAATAATATTTACTTTTTTCTTTTCTACATATTTCATCATTTTAGCAAATGTCTCTCGCTGCATCTTACCGCTAGCCGACTCGGCAATTGAAAATACTTTACTAGTAACCAGCTCCTTACGCTTCCCATACTCTTCGATTAATCTTTCTTGAGCTGGTAATGAATATCCAGTTTCTTCTTGTTCTTTTGAAGATACTCGAGCGTATATGACAACTTTATTATTTTGAAGTGATTTTTCCATATTTATAGTTTATCGGGTTATTAAATATATTCTGCTTAATTGTGCTTGAAGTAATGTTCACAAATGTGGTCAAGTGTAAATGACATCATGACTTTTTCTGATCTAGATATTTCTTTTAGCTTTTGATGCCATTTTTCTCCTATTCGTACCTGGACAGTCCTACGCTGTTTAGTTTTACGAGTAAAATATTGGTTTTGTTTTTTAACTTCTTCTTGTGCGATTTTAATATCTGCTTTGTAATAAAGCTTTTTTATCTTTGTTGACATAATGTGTATAGACTTCTATATCCCTCATTAGTGTTAATTGTTGGTTTAAACATAGTCATGTACAGAATATTTATTATTTCTTTGTCTTCTCATCCCATCGACAAAAAAATAATATGGTTACTCCATTTCTGTGCATGTGAGGTCTCCCGTTGACAAGTCTCAGTCAGAGCGGGAACTATCACCTGCACACAAATACGAGAATACAGTCGGTTTTTTTAAAGAGGACTCACTGAATACCTCTCATATTCTGATTGTAAAAGCCTGGCACTACTTAACATCTCCAGTCTTTGCCCGGTAATTAATCTTTGCCAATAAATCAAAGTAATTAACCCAGTTTTCTAGAACTGAGGTAGCTTCAGTGGAACTAAGCTGAATATCGTACTCAGCTTTAATTACTTCCTGAAAATCTTTGATTGTGGCTTCTGTAATCACATAACCATTGTAGAAATAATAATCACAATTACATATCCTCACCATATCTTCACCGCCACTTAAAAAAGCCCTATTCATAGAGCTTGTTTTGAGTTTGTAGACAGGACAGGTTTTAGATTACTTAATTAACACCAAGTTATAGTTGCGGTTAATGCGGTAACCTTCACCTGGAATGTTTTCAATGATATCTTTGAGTCCAATCTTGCCTTCAATTTTAGCATTTAGTTTTGATACATCATCCCCAGCTCTCTTAACTGATGTATACCCCAGGTCTTTCGTTATTAAGGAGGTGGCACAGCAATCGTCATGCTCCCTTAGGTATCTCAAGAGTTTGTAACGTCTATTTTTTGCGTTCATCTGGTAGGTGTTCTGTTTGTTCACATACCACAATTCACCATTTGTCTCCAAATTGACTAGATGCTGCGCTCCTACAGACCCAGTGCTCTCGATAAGATTACACAAAAACTTTGTCGCGTTTGCTATATCAGTTTCAAACACTTTTGGTATTGAGATTGAGTCAGCAAACTTTGGGTTCCTTGAAAGAAGTATCTCCAGATCAAGCTGAGCCGCTTTGAGGTGTTTTTTGTTTGGTATCGCCTCTAGTTTGGGAAAATCTTTCAAAGTAGGATATCGCTCGATTAACTTTGTTCTAAACCACCATAACCGATGATAAGCAATCGAGAGGTTTCGTATATCGTCCTGCAAAAGTTTCTCGTTGCTGATGTTTTCTTTTATGTAGAGTAAAAAACTTCCCAGTTCTAGTATCTCACTATGTATAAGTGGTTTGGTTATTTTTCTTAGCTTGTCGACAGACATAACAAGTAAAATATAACAGATTACTGTCCATATTCCACTAAGGTATATTTATCTAGTTATAACTATCAATGATATTATCTCCATTTTTATCATAGAAGCATGAAGGAGTGCGATTGGTCCAGCACCACTGCCACCTTGTTCCGTTACCATAATTTGAAGGATTTGCACTGGTTGGCTTACCTCGTAATGTGATTAACATGTCATAAGTCATGCCAACCCAATACCTGTTGTCTGCAACTAGCTGACACTCTTCCTTTGTCCATGTAGGATTTTTCTTACAATACTGACCAGCCTTACTTCTCTCGTATTCAGCTAATTCAGCTTTTGCTTTAGCATCTGCCTCAGCTTGAGCTTTTTGCTTTGCTTCAAGTCTCGCTTGTTTCTTAGTTTCTTCCTCAACTCTTAGCTGTTCTCGTTCTACCAATTCTTCTGGTGTAAAAATACGTTGTACGCTTAAGGTTTCTGACACAGTTTTACCTCCATTTTTAGCAACAATATTTAGATTATTGTTCTCTTTAGGTAATGATACGTCGTAAGTAAAGTTACCACTGCCATCTACTGGTACCGATAAATTATTGATAGTTACTTCTGAACTAGATGGTTCAACTATACCTTGTACAGAAATGGTAGCAGCTTGCAGACTAGTTTCATTCTGAGGTTCAATTATGGTAAGTATGGGTTGCCTATCTGCATAAAGAGAAAGTAACCAGACTCCAATACAAACAACAGATAATAGAGAGATTAAAATGATATTGATCTTTTGGCTGAACTTATTTTTTCTTTTCTTGAATAGATACCATGCTCCTAATGCAGGTACTGCCACATACCAAAATGATAGACCTATACTAATACCTACTATCCAAAGAACGACCTTACCAATCTTTTTCCAATCTGTTTGTTGAGTCTCTTTAACTTTTTCATCAGTAGTCTTACTGTCCGATAAAGAGCTTTTGCAGTGCTTACAAATTACAGCATCTTTTAGTACTTCCTCAGCACAAAATGAGCACTTCTTTGTTTCAATATCCATATTATTTTTTGTTAGCTACTAATTTTTGCTTATTTCTCTCAATCCTTTTACTCCAAGTACCGTTCCACCCCTCATTTTTAGCTTCTTCTGCAAGAGATATGACTTCAATAAAATTGCCTTGTTTCTCATAGATAACACAAAGCTGTTCGTATCCTTTATGCATTGGTAAAATATCGAGAGCCACACCAATTTCTGCATTTTCTTTAACCCATGACGCTTTAGCTTCTGGAGCAATAGCTATTTGTTTCTTACATAAACTAATTGTTTTATTCAAAGCTTCTGGATCAGTATTTCTCTTTTTATAAGTTCCCTCAATTTCCCATGTTAAATCTAAGTGAATATCAAAAGCGTCACTCTTTGATAGTGATGTAAAAGTTTGCTCTGTTGGTTTTGTTGAAAATAAGTTGCCAAACATAACTCGCTTGTTTGGCTTCAGTAACTACCTAGTGATATAAAACACAAAAAGCCTATCACAGGTAGAGACCGAAGCCTCTCGTACCGGTTTCCCGATACGGCGAGTTAAGCAACCCTATGATAGGTTTTTATGCTTAACTCGACTTTCGACCATATCCTAAAGGTGAACTTTAGGGGTTAGGTCATCTATTTATATTCAGTTGTAATGTAATTCTATCAGAAAAAGTCTCAAAATCCATTCGATAGGTTAGAGTAGCCCTATAGAATAAAGCTCAGTGAACTCTTTTTGAATGTCTGCATATTTTTCGTTCTCTAACATCTGACCTTCATTTTTCAGAATAATTTTCTTGCAATCACCAAAATCTCTATCTTCGCCGTTAGCTAAACCTAATATCATTTGATTATTTTTAGGTTTTTCATTGACAATAAAATTGTAAATCTTGTCCATATTACTAGGGTCTTGATCTTGCTGATTTGGGGAGTCGATTATTATAGGAGGAGTTACACCATTGTAAAATTGTTCAACTGTTTTAATGACTGAAAATACATGGGCGAGAAAGGCTCTCGGTTTATCACTGCCTGACTCTGGTAGATTTCCTGCATACATATCCTTGTAGTCATCAAGCTTTAGATTTTTTACATGTAAAAAAAATATTGCCCCAGTCATTGATTTAACGAAATAATCCTCGACTCTTGTTTTTTGATCCTTTACATCCTTTGTAAGCTCTCTGTTCCTTTTTTCTAGTGCAGCTATAGTAAGTTTAACTGCATCATATTTTTCTGAAAGTTCCCCTGCCTTTAATCTTAAAAATGTTCTTAGGTGCTTTTCTCCTTCTTTTTTAATCACTTCATTTATAGTCAGCTTGTAACCCTTTTTATTAAGAATGTCATTGAGTCGTTCAATTTCTTCAGTGTTCTTAATATCCATCTCCTGCATTTTTTTAAGTTCTTTTTCAGTTTTGTTAAAGTCTTCTTCTAAATCAACTTGCAGTTCTTGAGCTCGATACAAATCTTGTGCAATGCTAAATTTCTCAACAAAAGAGTTCTGATGCTCTGTGCCGCATGTAGGGCATTCAACCACCTCTTCTGTAAAGGAGTCTCCAATTTTCTGATCTTTATCTAATGATTTAACTGATGCTTTTACTACATTAATCTGATTCTGTAACACACTCTTACGATTAGAGTAACTCCTTATTGACTCTTTATATTCAAATTCGATCTTCTGCAAATCACTTAGGCGAGCGACTAGTTCATCAATTTCATTCTTATACTCATCAATGTCTACATCAAAATCACTGTTGGAAATTTCTGCCCTTACCCCCTCAAACGTTTCTGCAAATAAATCTCTTTGCTTTTCTAGGTTTTTTAAACTTAAACGCGCATTTCTCAAATCATTTTTTACTGACTGCAACTCAAGAGATAGTATCCCGGTAAAGTTATCTAAAAGAGGCTTCCTCCAATTTGCAAACATCTGTAAATTTTTAAAACTTTGCCACAAATTAGTCCATCCACTGTCTTGGTCGACATAAAAAGGTAATAAGAAAAATGCTGGAGGCAATTGAGCTAAGTCACTAGTATCTTTAATAGGTAATTCTAAATGAAACCCAAACAACTCCGAAAGAAAAGGTGACAATTCCTTAGTCACACTTTGTGAAGATCGGTGTAGAAGATTATTTTTATCATCAAAAATTAAGAATGTTTTGCCTGATCTAAGGATTTTGTATGATTTGTCCTTTATTTTAAATCTTAAGATGACACTAATGTCTGCCTTAACCCAATTAGGATGCATGGTTGCTGGCTCAGCACCAAAAACCCAAGGTATACTCTTGATTAAATGAGATTTACCTACACCATTTTGACCTGTAATAACATTTAGACCAGCATCAAAAGTAAAGCTAGCCCCGCTTTTTTCCAGGCTTGATATCAGTTTTATTTCTTCCAATACGCAATTTTTCATGCTTCTTTTCACTTAGGCTATGAATTAATCTCCTAAAGCCTTTATCCGATAATTTAGCATCTGCCATAATATTAACGACCTTAAATAATAATCAGACTTGTCTATTACCCCATCAGTACATTCTGTCTTTAACTCTATTAGTATACTCTCTGCATCATTAGAATAACCTTCTTTTCCAGAGCTGTAATTAGGAATTATCTTATCTAGAGATTTAAGTACCTTTCCATTGTGATACTCCTCGTCGCTAAGATTATCAATTTCCATCTGAACCCATGCCTTCTCTAAAGTAAATAATTTCTCTGCCGACCAGCCTTCCTTTTGTAAATCAGAAAGTATAAATTTCAACTTGTGCTTTGTGTCAGGACTTATATCTTTTAACACAGCATCTAACCAGCTTTTTGTAATACCTTTACTCTTAAGAGTTTCTTCATATCCAGTTTTTTTATCAGCGTTACATTTCCTTTCGACTTCAGCTAATAATCTCTGGTAAAAGGGTGAGATTTCTAAATCAAAATGTTCAAAATGGTTTTTAAAGAACTCTTGTAGCAAGTCCCTTATTTGTCTATCTGGCTCATCAAATGCAAGGGGAGATTTAATCAAGAAGGTTATCTCTAGCACTTCCTCAATATCTTTTTTAGCGAGCTTAGATTGTGTACTTAAAGTCTCTAACTTATCCTCCACCCCATCCTTGTAGTGCTCGGTTAACTTCACTGCTTTATCAGGAGACGAGTGATATTTTGATTTATGTTTAAAAGAGGCGTTAGAAACTATATGCAAACGTTCAGTAGCTGACTTAAGCTCTTTCGGTAATCCCTCCTTAACCATCACAAGTTTTGCAAGAATTGAAGGACCACCCTTAACCTGTGTACAGAGGTTAGAAAGAGTTATCGGGGAAGAATTTTGACTACTCTTTACCTGATACACTTCCAAAGCCTTGGGATTAATCTCTCTGTCTAAAATACTGACGTCATCATATACCTCAAAGAGCATGACGTAGTCACTTCCAGATGAGTGCAGCTCTATAAGTTTTTTAATCGACCAGTGATTTTGATACGCAAACCCTCTTCCTGCTCTTGTTCCTCCAAGGTTTTGTACCTCATCACTACCAATAACATCTTTGATAGACACATAGATAAAGTACCACTTTATCTTGAATGAACAAGCAATTTAAAGACAATGTTTTGTTATACTTCTTAATACTATGGAGAAAAGTAATAAAGTAAAGGTGTGGTTAACTTGTCCAGAAGACGCCTCCGAGAGGGTCAGAATGGCTATAGGTTATGCAGGAATAGGAAAAATAGGCAACTATAGCCACTGTAGCTTCGTAACTAAAGGAAAGGGATATTTTAAGCCAAACTCTGAAGCTGATCCGCACATTGGTGAAGATGGTAAACTTGAAGAAGTAGATGAGGCAGTTGTCGAGTTTGTTTGCATGAAGGACCAGCTTCCACTACTCAAGCAAGTTCTCAAAGAGCACCATCCATACGAAGAAGTGGCACTGGATGTATTTCCATTATTAGATTTTTAAATACAGTAAATATGATTGTAATAACAGGAGCGAGTGACGGATTGGGAAAAGAAGTCGCAAAACTATACAAAGAAGCTGGGAAAACGGGGATAATAGGGTCAGGGGGATAATAGGGTCAGGAGCCATTATACTAGAATACCTATATACCAAGAACGAACCGGGTAGACGTTGCCGGTGAAATATATCATGTTGTAAATCGTGTTGATTATCTAGAATGGGTTAATGGAAAAGACAACAAAGAAACAGTTGGTGTTATTAGAATTTCTGTGAAGAAAGGGAAACCATACGGGTCAGATTTATGGACTGACAACATGGTTGATAGGTACAAGCTTACTGCAACTTTAAGAGGGTCGGGTAGGCCTGAAAAATGCTCCTGACCCTATTAATCCCATATAAAATTGTCATTTGAATCCCTTGAGGGTAAAAACAACCGATATTAATAATAATATCGGTTGGTGAAATTTGTCACAGTATAAATTTAATGAACTCCTCCGTAGTACTTCTGACACTATCGTTATCCACTACGTTACCCTTCTCCGAAGTGTCAATTCTTCGGAAATTATGAGCTACACCTGGAATTGTAATTATTTGTACATTGTGATTCTGAGCAATCAATTTCTGGGCAAATTCATAATAGTAATGTTGTATGTATCTCGGTATTGGAGGATCATCAGCTTCAAAAAAGCTAATCAATAACGACCCACCTTTTGAAACAAACCGCTCTAATCTGCTAAAAATTGGAGAATCAGCTACGTCCCATGGAGCACTAATAATTTTAGTAAATCTTTCGCCGTATGGTTCGCTCTCTATTTCAAAAGGATATGCTGCTGGTGAAATTAATACTAATTTATCGATTTCATTCTTGGTACCAGTGAGTAAATCAGTTGCTTTCAGAGCCATATAAGCCCCAGCACTTGCTCCAATCAGAGTATGCCTAGAGCATCTCATTGAACTTCCTGTGTGTTTAATGAGGTTTACTAACGTCTCCAACGAGTGGTAATTGTTTTAGAATCACAATCACCACTAGAGCCACCAGTAGCAGGTTGATTGTAAAGAACACTATTTACATCATGATCAACAAGTTTGGTAGCCATTAGGTCGTACAGTTTGTTGATTAACGGTAGTTTATTTCTTCTGTCTAGGTCTCTTGGTATTCCCTCAACCATGGTTATAAGCAGGTTAGTGTTTTTTTGAATTAGTAATAGCGTAACGTGTTTGGTTACCTAAAATTGAGGTTGTACTAATAGTAAATTTACCTGTATCTATCCACCTTTTTTCAGATTGTGGCAACGCGTCTTTTTTATACTTCATTAGAAGAACTCCAGTTGTTAGTTAAGTCTAATGGAATCTATACAACGAAATATAGTTTAGTCCCAGTCATGGATTTATTTATGTTTTGTAGTACGGTTAAATATATGAAAATATCTTGTAAAAACATAAGTCTAAATACCAACATATTTCTTGATGAAAATGACAAAAAATGTGTATTATTTCTTTGTGGTGGAAGTCTAAAAACTGGTAAAGAAAGATTTTTAGACTGGCAACATCAGCTTGAAAAAAATGGGATTAGTTCAGTAGCTTTTGATTATGTTGGGGTACCTGGTATTCGAGATGCTGTAAAAAACAGCTCTTTACAGTCTAGAATAGAAGAAACTGTCACCGTCGTATCCTGGATTAAGGAAAAACTAAGACCAACTGAGCTAATTATTTATGGAGTGAGCATGGGCGGGTATGTTGCACTAGGAGTAGTTAATTTATTGCCTGGTGCAGTAAGTAAGCTTGTGTTACACGCGCCAGCTGCTTATGCAAAAAAGGCTCAAAAATTACTGTTTGATGATTCTTTTACTAAAATAATTAGTCAGTCTGAAAGCTGGAGCGATTCCCATTCTTTCTCCTGGATAGAACAATTTGAGAAACCGATTTTGCTTATGCAACCTGAATATGATGAAGTTATTCCCAGTGAGATTACCAGACAATATATAAGTATTGGTAACAAAAAAATAAATTTTACTCATGTGCATTTGACTGGATCCCGGCATAAGTGTTGGAGTAATAGCGAAGCTGACACTATGATACGAGAAGATATATCTGCTCATTTAGTAAGTTTTATTCAAACAGAATACCCCCGCCTTTAGGCCGGGGTCTATCTGCTACACTGATAACCAATGTCACCAGTAATAAAGAGGCCACATAGCGTAAGTGAGCTGGTATATCATCTGGTCTGTCCAGTAAAATACAGAAGAAAAATATTCACTTCTGGTAATGAACAAACTCTCAAGGAGACAAGACTTCTTATTAAATATATCGAGCAACCGATGTAAAAAGATCTATTCCTGTATTCAGTCTTATAGGAACTACGAGTGCTGATGTTATTGTGTACAGTGACACTCTTTAAAGGCTTTGTTATTTAAATAAAAGTAACAATTGAATTGGGTAAAGGAGAAAATAATCTCCTCAACATTGTTGAATTATGACTAAATGATAATAGTTTACTGTTATAATAAGTAGGTGAAACATTTCCTTACCTCAGTTTTTTTGTTGACTCTATTCGTGGTCACATTATTTTATCCTAGCTCTGTATATGCAAAAGATGATACTCAGAACTTATTTTGCTCAATGGTTGGATGGGTTGTTAAACCATTAGGTTTTTGTAAAGTGTCAGAAAAAGTTAACTTTATTATTGACAATAAAAAGATAAATGAAAAAAAAGTGTTACCGATAGCTATAAAACTACCTCTGACTCTTTCTTCCACCACCACCCCAAGCTCCCTAGAAGATTCATCTATAAAAAATGAATACATTACCATTCAAAATATTGGAGTTTCAGAAGATTTGCTTGATCAAAGGGTTGTTGAGATTTTAACCTATGTGAATTATCTCTCACAGTTTCAGGAAAAAGTAATCGATAAAACTTCTAGTAGTGACCTAAAACAGCCCGTCGATAGAGATTATTTGCTGAAGTCACTCGACAAAGTGAATGATAATATAAGCAATTATCGTAAAAGACTGTCTAATGGTTCAACTTTTAATAATCCAACCTTAGACACTTCTATATTGACAGGGAATACTTATATGTCAGGATGGCTTGGAATTGGCACCTCTACTCCTTCTGACATATTGTCTGTTGAAGGGGCGATTTACTTGGCTGAAACTTCTCCTGTTAATGCTTCAAATCGTTTGTATAACTCTGGTGGTAGTTTGTACTGGAATGGTTCTGTATTAACTAGCTCTAGTACAGGCACTTGGTCATCTACAGGGTCAGACGTTTTTCGTCTTTCTGGTAATGTTGGTATTGGAACCACAACGCCCTCTGAAACGCTTACTATTTCTGGGACTTTATCAGCAGGAACAACCACGGCTAGAATATTTGATATTGGTGGTCAGGTGTGTAATGTTGATGCTTATGGAGCTGTTGGAGATAATTCAACTGATAACTACGCGGCTATTACTGCAGCAATTGACGCTTGTCCAGAAGGTGGAATTGTATTTTTCCCGATGGGAACTTATCGTATTACCCAAACAATTGTTTTAGATAAGCCTATAACTTTACGTGGGTCGTTTGCTCCTAGATGGTCATATAATAATATTCCTCGTAGTTCTATACGAGCTTCTTTCGGTTCGTTTGTCGGAAATGCTATTGTTCATGTAAGAGATCAGTCAATTTCCGGTGCTGTTGATGGTAATAATGGTGGAAGAATCGAAAACTTGAGTATTGATGGTGGGTCATGGGGAGTTAATATTCATGGACTTTATTTTGAAGGTCTGATAAGAGATTGGAAAATTACTGATGTTGATATTTCTCAGGTTACAGGTAATGGTTTTTTGGCTGAGAATGGAACTGGTAGCGGTAACGCTAGGGGTTTTGTTGTCCGAGGACTTGCTATTTATAGTGCTGATGGTCATGGTTTTCGAGCTACTGCTCTAAACGATACTTACCTAGAAGATGTTTTGGTTGTTGGTAATGCTCTACGAGGATTTTATCTTTCTTCTATGGGAGAAACAAAAATAAATAATTCTCGGGCTGCCTTTAATGCTCTAGAAGGTTTATATATTGACGGTAATACTAACAATGGAGGGTTGCAGATTACAGATTTTTCCACAGACCGTAATGATAGGCATGGGGTAAGAATCTCTGCTACAGGGACCACAACAATTACCTTTAATGGTCTGTTGACTCGGCGTGACGGAGCAAACTCCGGAGGAGGGTCTGAAACTCCGTATGCTGGTCTGGCAGTTATTGGTAGTACTACTGCAAAAACAGCCCCTGTTTTTGTTAACAATCTAGCTCAAATCACTGGAGTTAATGATGGTGGTGGTGGAAATGTATCTCCAGATGTTGGGGTGAGGGTGACAAATGCTGAATATGTAAAAGTTG
>CAZEUI010000001.1:4358-4575 GCA_964515625.1 uncultured Candidatus Saccharibacteria bacterium | reverse complement strand
GATAATTTTATTATTACTGACGACTCTTTGATTAAAACAGGTATTGCAGACGCTGCAGTAAATGAGTTATATACTAATTCACGCAAATGGTCAGCTACAACTTCAGGATTATTTTATGGTGGCAAAATTAGTATCGGTAGTACGACAGGTAGTCGATTGTTAAATATTACTGCATCAGAGCAATCAGGAGCAAGGTTTATTGATACTACTAATGATG
>CAZEUI010000001.1:683-4315 GCA_964515625.1 uncultured Candidatus Saccharibacteria bacterium | reverse complement strand
CTCGAACCACCAACTTCGTTTTCAGACTAATAATAATTCTCGTTTGACAATAGATACTAATGGGTATGTTGGCATAGGTACTACCTCTCCTGATCAGATATTAGATATTATCGGAACAATCCAGTCTTCAGATTTATTAGGGGGAGTAACAAGCCTTTCGACTGATGTTAATGGAAATATTATCCGAACTCCTTCTGATGTGAGGCTGAAAACAAATATTAATAATATTAATGGGGCTTTGGATAAGGTCTTGAAATTACGAGGTGTTTCTTATGACTGGAAAGACACTTCACGCTTTGGTAGTAAGACAGAGGTTGGGTTTGTTGCTCAGGAGGTTTATGAAGTGGTGCCAGAGGTGATTCGGAAAGATGGAGAATATTGGTCTCTTAACACCCCTAATCTTCTTGCTGTAGTAGTCGAAGCGATTAAAGAGATGTGGCAGGTTGTTACAGGAAATCGAGACAGAATTGATTTACTAGAAGACAGAATATCTCAACTTGAAGCATCAATAGGTGTGGCGAATGATGATTTGGAAGAGGTTAATGAAAATATTAGTACGGATAAAATTGTAAAAATAATAACCACTACAGAAGATTCTAATAAGGTTTCAACTTCATCGCTCTACAATATTATTATAATTTCTACCTCAACTAAATCTATTGATTTAAGTCTCTCTGTTTCATCGACAACAGATGTTATTGTGACATCTGAAGCTTCATCATCGATATTAGTTTTAGATGGTGGTACTGAGGATGCTGTGACCACTCAGGAGGTTTTGATAGATCTGATTGAGGTTGAATCTGGTCAAGAGGAAGATATCTCTTCATCGGTAGTTGTGTCGGAGTCTGAGACCACTCAGAAGAAGTTTGACGCTCTAGAGCATGTGGAAATTAATGAAGAAATTGTTTCTGCAGTAGCTACAAGTACGTAAGGTATAAAAATTTTGACAGCATCTTCTAAACACAGTACTCTATTGAGTCAAGAATATTAATTCTATTTCGAGTTAATTCTTGATGTTCTTTTAGTTCTTTACAATTTAGGAGGAAAGATGAAAAGTATATATCTATCGTTATTTTTCTTGGTCTGGTGCCCGTTTGTGGTGCTGGCTGAAGAAGAAAATCCTGTGCAATTCTGCTTAGCAAAAGATAGTGAATGGAGCACGTTAAAACATTTATCACTCATGAAAGATTATGGTGTTAATTGTGCAACACTCTATGTCAATATTACCTCTAAATATAACCGTAGTTATCCCTTTGGATTAATTGAGCCTTACATAAGACGAGGATATGATGTCGTAGTAACACTTATCTTTGGTAAATTATCGCACACATCAACCAGTCAAGCTGTTCTTGATCAAATTGTTAGAGGGTATTATGATAATGATTTGAATATTTTTATTAATGCGTTGAAAAAGTCAGTCGCAAAAAATAAAACTAGTTCAAAAATTGTCATTCGTCCTCTGCATGAATTAGATGGTAATTGGTTACCATGGGGTATGTATACTAAGGGTAATTCTGTTGGTCAGGCTATTTCGGCAGTAGAACATGTTTCGAAAATCATTCGTGCTAAAAACACACTAGTAAAAATTGAAATAAATCTCAATCGTAGAGATGGTCGTAATAAAGTTTTAGGGGAAGCTGAAAAGTATATTCCAAGACTTGAACCACTCGTCGATATGTTTGCTATTTCAACATACAACCGTTGTGGAACTGCAGTGCGTTATAAGTATGAAAGATCGTTTTCGTATGATTTTCGTCCTGCATATAAACGTTTAAAAACCTTTACTGACAAGCCTATCAATGTTGCTGAGGTTTCTACTTCCGGTCTTTGTAGTGGTAATAAAAAATTACCTTGGTTTAGAAGGATGTTAGAGGATATTAAAAACGAGTTTCCTCAAACAAAGATGGTGACTTTATTCTTTGGAAAAAAAACAGCTGGAGACGCGTCCAATGACGTAGATGTTGACTGGGGTATTTCTTCGAAAGAGCAGATTGGTTTCAGGAGACTGCTTACAAATGATATTTTAAAAAAGTATCAAGAGCCAGGGATATACAAAAGTTCGTTTGATGAAATATTCGACGTACGAATTCGTTTACCTTGGAGTTTGAATACAAAATTGTCTTATCCTTTATCTGAAGTGTCTAATTCTGCTCGCAATTCAGTGACAGGTAATGAATTTGGGCGTGAGAGTTTGTTGTTTATAATTCAATTTAAACAACGTTTATTATTTCCTATCGCAGATAGTGTTGAGTTTGGTCCTGTTATCAGGCTTGATTTAGTAAAATCAGTAAATGAAAATATGTGGTGGAATAACCGGTTTGCAGCTAGTCTTGGACTTGGTGTGTATGGTGATTTACCACGTGGTGTAATTAAATGGGGGCAATGGTATACCGAACTTTATGTCGAAGGACGTGAATATCTGGCACCTACTCCTAGAGATAGGTATGAAGGTGGTAGAGAGATTAGAGTTATGGGTAATATAGGTATAAATTTCGGTGGCGATTGGTCACAATAAAACTAGGAGGTTAAGATGGAATTTTTCCGTCAGATGCAAATTACTTTAATAACGGGTGAGTGGACTATTTTCGAGATATACGTAGTGTTTGTCTGGTGTATGATGCTTCCTCGCATGCTTGGAGCTGGTGTTTTTTACAGCTTTAGGCCTGTCAAACCGACGCATTTAACATACAGATATGTATTTGAAGTGTTGTTTGCATTTAGTTTGTTTGGTTGGAGCTGGTATCAATATGCTCTCAATCTGGTTCCTGAATGGGTGCTGGTAACTGTGAATATTGTGTCAATATTGTTTGTGGCTGCACCATTACGACGTAAAATAATTCGTTTTTTGTTTAGATGGACCTTTTACGCTCGGCATGTAAGGTTGGTAAAACAAACAGGTGTCCATAAAGCTCGAGATTCAGTGGCGTTTATAACTATCTACGAAGAAGACCCAAGATTCCTCAAAGAATGTTTGAAGAAAATACGTCTCTCATTTGAGGTTGCTGGTGGCACTTTTGTGATGATAGCTTTAGTAGACGGGGTTGATAAGAATAGTGGTCTTTATGCTGAAGCTGATATAAAAGTTGCGGTGAGATATTGTGATGTGGTTATGATAGCTGATGCTAGAAATAAAAGACAAAATTTGTTTGCAATTTATAAAGAGGCGACAAAACGTAATCTTTTAGGAGTAGATACTATTGTTCATTTAATTGATTCTGACACGATGCCTGCTAATAAGCATGTGGCGTCTGAATTGATGAGACCGTTTAAAGATCCTTTGGTTGGAGGGGTTACAACAAGGCAGATGGTATACAAGCCGAAAGGGTTTTGGATGCACATGTCTCAAATTTTTGAGGTAGCACGTGCTTACTATTCGATGGCTTGCATGAGTTTGTTTGGAACTGTTGGTTGTATGCCAGGTAGATGGTACGTAGTCGCTGCAAAGTGTCTAACTTATGATGTAATGTATAGGCTTACAAATGATAAGTTTAGTTACTTTGGCTTAATAAAAACTTTGTGTGTGGCAGGTGATGATCGTTTTATTACCAATGAGGTTTTAAAGCAGGGTAAAAAAACTATTATGGCTCCTGATGCACTTGTGTACACAGATGCTCCGGCAAAAATTGGTCAGT
>CAZEUI010000001.1:0-673 GCA_964515625.1 uncultured Candidatus Saccharibacteria bacterium | reverse complement strand
AAAATGTGGATTCGGTGGAGTCGTTCTAGTCAGGGTTATACTTTGCGTTCATTATGGCTTTTTCGTCCACACTTTTGGGTAATTGCGTATATATATTGGGGGGATATATTACTTTCCATCAGTACTGTATTTATCACACTGGTTCATTGGCCATATGTCACTATTTATGGAAGTTCGACAATACCTTTGGTTGAGTCGTTGGTAATGGCATTTATAAGTATGGCTATGACTATGGGTATTAGGCAATTGCCAACGTTACTTCATAGTCCTTTCTATATACCATTCATGTTTGTCTTTGGCTTCGTTGCTGTCTATTCACATGTTTGTCGGGTGATAGGATTATTCACACAACATAAAATTGGAAAATGGGGGACTCGAGTAGGAGCAGATGACAATAAGGTAAAAGTTCCGTCATTCTCTGTAGTAAAAGAATGAAAGGGTGATTGACATCTAAAAACTATATGGTAGATTCTTAAGAGAACTGTGTGACAAATGTAGTCACAATTTACTTAATAGGAGGTCAGAATGACAATCTCAACAGCTCTACCAAAACACAGCTTTCTTACTTTTTTTAAACAAAAAGTAAGTGAAGTAATCTCTCGACTTTCAAAAGAAGGTCGATTAATCAGTCGATATGATCGGCTAAAAATTTTAGCGGATGATGATAAAAAAT